>CAYGSA010000020.1:0-24664 GCA_964352375.1 uncultured Micavibrio sp. | reverse complement strand
CAGTAACCGTATTGTGTTCCCCATGGGTCAATTTTTGCAGAGGAGATGGCGTTGGGTAAAAAACCTCCGCCTGTTGGCCCCGTGCCGCCTGCATCGGCATATTCAAGCGGTTCGACGAAGCCGTCGGAGTCACAATCACCGTCATTGGCAAGTTCTGTTGCTTCGAGCAAAGCAAGGCGTGATGCGATGGCCATTTCGCTTTCGGCCTGTGTACGGGCTTGCACTTCGACCATTGTGCTTAGGGGGCCGCGCATTGTTGATACAATAGTTGTTCCGAGAAGCCCTACGACAGCGACGGCGCCGAACAGGACGAAGAAAATATTTCCTGACTCGCGTGTGCTGCTTCTTTTCAGCATGTTTAAAAATCTCCTGCACATTTATAAGTAAACCCGCTTTTCAGTATGGAGTAATTTTCTTTATAAAATATTAGGAAATTGGGCTTTACCCACTATATGTTGGGGATATGTGGATTAATTTGACTGTATATCGAATTTTTTTAACGCTTCGTTTTGTGTGATTCGCAGTTTGTCGATGTTTAAGCCGTCTATAAGCTTGTTGAAGACGCTATACCAGTTTATTTCGGCTTTGAGGTGCAGGAAGACTGAGCCTAGGCCTAGCGCTGCGCGGTCCATGAAGACGAATTCGCGTGGGATTTCTATGCTGCCGAGTTCGCGCAGTTGTTTATGTACTTTTTCTGCTGTTTCGCGGCCATAAACGCCGTTGGTGATTTCTCCGATTGGGCGAACGGTATCTTCTAGAATCGGGCCATAAAGGAAGCTTGCCCAGATGTTTAGTGTTTCGACTTGTTCTTTGCTTAGGTTTTTAAAGCCCCATGTTTCGTATGCGTGAACAGCAAGGTCGTTGTCGCTCCGTTGTAGGGCGCGGTAAAGGTCAATAACGCCGCCTACAAACTCTACGGGGAATACACGTACACAGCCGAAATCAAGAAGATTTATGGACAGGTCTTTACGCACAGTGTAGTTCCCTAAGTGTGGATCACCGTGGATTATCCCGTAATTGTAGAGTGGCACATACCAAGCACGGAACATATTCATGGCGATTTGATTACGTGTTTCAGTATCTTTGTCTATGAAGCTCATAATGCCAGTGCCCTCTTGCCATGTGGTGGTTAAGAGGCGGTTTGTTGAGAGGTCATCGATGACCTCCGGGATATGGACATGATCTTCTTTTCTGAGCATATGGCCGTAGAGTTTGGTGTGTTTGGCTTCGCGCTTGTAATCAAGTTCTTCACGCAGACGTTCAGCAAGTTCGCCGTGGATTTGATTTGTTTTTATTGTTTTGTCGTAGCGCTCGTATAGAGAAAAAATGAGCTTTAGTTGCTTTAAATCCGCATCAATTGCAGATTGCATGTCTGGGTATTGAAGCTTACAAGCAAGGTTTTTGCCGTCGAGTGATATGGCTTTGTGGACTTGGCCTAGGCTCGCGGCAGCGGCGGATTCGCGTTCAAACGATTTGAATTTCTTTTCCCAGTCTGTGCCAAGCTCCGTTTTCATGCGGCGGCGGACAAAGTTCCAGCCCATTGGTGGGGCGTTTGACTGTAAGTTCTGGAATTCTGCGGCGTATTCTTTTGGCAGTGCTTCAGGAATGGTGGATAAGATTTGCCCGACTTTCATGAGCGGGCCTTTGAGATTGCCCATTGCTTGCATGAGTTGTTCTGCGTGTTCTGGGCGGTCAATATTTAGACCTAAATAGCGTTCTCCAGCTAGCTTTACAGCTAGATTTGCCATCGTTCCAGACACACGTCCATAGCGGGCGATACGTCCGCTTAGTGTGTTTTTTTCAGAGAGGTTTTTATCTTGTTCCATATCGCCCTGACCTTAATGCGGCGCTATTCACAAGTCAAAAAGATATTTTGTGTTAGCTGGTCTAGACAAAGCTTTATGAAATGCGCGATAATGAAATATAGAGAGGGATTCATTTATGCGCGTATTTATAGTCTTATTTTGTTTTGTTTTTGTGCCCATGCCTGCGTACGCTGGGTGGTTTGACTTTTTGTTCCCGACGCCCGCGCCACAAGGGCCGAATCCTTCCGAAACATTGCGTGCTCCCTTTGCAGACCAAGATGCAGTTATTGAAGATTTAGATGCCTCTGGGCAATCTAAGCAAATTACGCCGCTTCATCTTCGTCATCGTACGAACAACGCGATCACGCTTTGGGTACAGAAAATCGTGCCGATTCTTTTAACTTATAAAGCGGATCAATATAATCAAGAATATACGCAGAAAATTAAGTTTTTTAATAAAAGTGGTGCGAGTGAATATATTCAGTTCCTAAATGATAAAAATTTTCTGACAACTTTGAAAAGTGGTCAATATGATATAACTGGGTTTGTTCAGGATTACCCGATTGTCATGAATGAGGGGCCTATTGATGGTCGGTATCGTTGGCTTTATCAGACGTCGGTTATGGTGACGTATCTGCAGCATGGGGCAAATGATTATAAAGTTATTAATGATGATGATGCCATTAGTAAAACATATGTGTTAACGATGCAATTGGGGCGTTCTGATGTAGCGGGTAATGAGCATGGTTTGTTAATTGACAGTTGGTCAATAAAAGATAAAAATTAGAGCTATCCTTTTTATGTGTGCGCGTTAAAATCTTTATACGAATCATCGTATATAACTTAAATTCCTAGGAGCCCTACGCATGAGCGAGAATGTTGCCAATTTCCCTGTATCTGAAGATGAAAACCAGCCTCAAGATGATGTCGGTGGCGTTGCGGGTAAGCGTTTAGCCGCGTTTTTAGAGCGGGTTGAGCGTCTAGAGGAAGAAAAAGCGGCTTTGATGGAAGATATTAAAGAGGTCTATGCCGAGGCAAAAGGTGTTGGTTTTGATGTGAAGACAATGCGTAAAGTTATTGCTTTGCGTAAGATGGATGTTGAAAAGCGCCGAGAAGCTGATCAGCTTCTAGATTTGTACAAGGCGGCTGTTGGGTTGTCTTAATCTAGTTCAATACCGTATGTGGGTGATGAGTCTTGTTTCCCTAGCTCTTGTTCTATTTTTGTGATGTGTGTATCTATGTTGCTTGCTGTTATTCTGACATTAAGACCATATATGCTTGAAAATAGTTTTTCTGCCAATTTAGCGTTTTCTTCGTTTGATATGTCTGCTACTAATTCACATAAAACACCATGAAGAATCTTCAAATTTATTCGATGTTCTGGTTTTTTTGTTTCTCGACGTTCTATGTGTTCTATGCCAAGTTTTTCAGTGAGCTGTCGTATGTCTGAATAGCTCATTTCTTTTTCTAAGCTTTTGCTTGCTCTGGCATAGGCTCTTTCAACGATAGCTACGTTTCCTGGGGCCTTCTCAATGTCTTGCAGAGCGCTACGAACTATATGTAAGTAAAGCTCTTCACGCGATCTCCCTAAATAGAGATATCCTTCTTCTTCTGTTAAGCCGGCTTTTTCAAATAGGCTTGTCTCAGAAGTAAAGCCATCCTCTATTTCTATCATGTAGTCTAACATTGTCGCGGGAAGAATCTCCCCATATAATATTTGGTCGGCATAACGGTAAGCAATTTCTATATGTGCGTTAATCATCAATAATATCTTTTTTATTTCAGATATATTTATACATAATAAATATTAATATTGAATTTAAATTTCTTTATGAGCGCCGTCACAAAATGGGAAGTTTTTGGATTGTTTACACTGGCAGAGCCAAGATTTTCCAGTTTTTTCTGCCGTGAACTTCATGGATTTGTACCCTGACCCTTTGTGGGTGCCGTCGCAGAAGGGTTGTTTCTCTGATAGGCCACAGGTGCAAAACCAATAGTCTTTGCCTTCTTCAAGATCTATTGCTGCGGGGTTTTTTGCTGCGATTTTTGGGAGGACGGTCATAGTTTCATTTTCCTTTCAATGAGGTCTTTTACAACAGATGGGTTGGCGAGCGTTGATGTGTCGCCGAGTTGGTCGAACTGATTTGCGGCAATTTTGCGCAGGATGCGGCGCATGATTTTGCCTGAACGTGTTTTTGGTAAAGCGGGTGAAAGCAGCACGATATCTGGTGTTGCTATGGGGCTGATGATTTTACGCACGTTGGCGATAATTTCTTTTTTTATTGTGATTTCGTCGTATTCTATGCCTTCCATGGGGGTTACGTATGCGAAGATGCCTTCCCCTTTTATGTCATGTGGAACGCCGACAACGGCGCTTTCGGCGACTTGGTGATGCTCGTTTATGGCGCTTTCTATTTCTGCGGTGCCTAGTCGGTGTCCAGAGACGTTGAGGACGTCGTCCATGCGTCCTGTGATCCAGTAATCGCCGTCTTTATCGCGGCGTGCGCCGTCGCCAGAGAAGTAGTAGCCGGGGTAATCAGCGAAGTAGGTTTTCTCGAATCGCTCAGGGCTTTTGTAGACTCCACGCATTTGGCCAGGCCATGAATTCTTGAAGCAGAGTGCTCCTTCTGCTTCTCCGTGAAGTTCTTTGCCGTCTTTGTCCAATAAAACGGGTTGAATTCCGAGGAATGGTTTACTTACGGAGCTTGGTTTTAGATCGAAGCTAGGGAGGGGTGTGAGGACGTGACCGCCTGTTTCGGTTTGCCACCATGTGTCGACGATTGGACAGCGTTTGTCTCCTACGACGTTATAATACCATTCCCATGCTTCCTTGTTTATCGGTTCGCCGACTGTGCCGAGGATGCGTAGGGACTTACGGCTGGTCTTTTTGACCATGTCATCCCCTGCGGCGAGTAGGCTGCGGATTGCTGTGGGCGCGGTGTAGAAGATATTGACCTTGTGTTTATCGACGACTTGCCAAAGGCGTGAGGCGTCAGGGTAGTTTGGTACACCTTCAAAGATCAGGCTGATTGCTCCGTTTGCGAGGGGGCCATAGACGATGTAGGTGTGACCTGTGATCCAGCCAACATCGGCTGTGCACCAGTAGACCTCGCCTTTTTGATAGTCGAATGTGGTTTTGTGGGTGAGGGATGCGTACACCAGATAGCCGCCTGTGGTGTGCATGACCCCTTTTGGCGTGCCTGTTGAACCGGATGTGTAGAGAATAAAAAGTGGATCTTCTGCATTCATTGGTTCGCAGGGGCAATTGGTTTCTTGAGGCTCTACGGCTTTATGCCACCAGATGTCGCGTCCTTCTTTCATGCTAATATCCGCACCGGTGCGTTTGAGGGTCAGTACGGTGTGTACGTTTGGACAGGTTTTGACTGCTTCATCTGTATTGGCTTTGAGGGGGATGGTTTTTTCACCGCGATAGGCTTCGTCGGCGGTGATGACTATGTTTGACCCACAATCTAGGATACGATTTTTTAAGCTTTCGGGAGAAAACCCACCAAATACGACTGAATGGATAGCACCGATTCGTGCGCACGCGAGCATGGCGTAGGTTGCTTCGGGGACCATGGGCATATAAATTGTGACGCGGTCGCCTTTTTTAACGCCGCGCTCTTTTAGGGTATTGGCGAGTTTGCAGACTTCGTTTTTGAGTTCCTCATAACTAATTTTGTATGAATCGTTTGAATTATTGCCTTCAAAGATCAGTGCGGTTGAGTTTGCGCGCTTGTGGAGGTGGCGATCGACACAGTTATAGCATGCATTTAAAACCCCATCTTCATACCATTTGATTGATATGGGGGATGTGAATTTTGTGTTTTTGATAATGGTTGGTTTTTTGAACCAGTCTAGGCGTTCAGATTGCTTTTCCCAAAATTCGCTTGGTGATTCAATCGATATTTTATAGAGTTCATCGTATTTCTTTTTTGTCATGTCCATGCGGCGTAAACTATTTTCTGATGGTTTATAAAGATTTGCCATGTTGATCCTCACTCGTGGCTTAAGGGGCGGTTCATAATTTCGTTTAAGGCTGTTTTTATAGAAAGGCCCTGATTTAGGCATTTATGAATAGTTTCACAGATGGGCATTTCCATAGCATATTTATTGGACAGTTTTTCAGCTGATTCTGCTGTGTGTATTCCTTCCGTCACGCTTGTGCGCGATTTTAATATTGTTTGTATGTTTTCGCCTTTACCAAGGGCGAAGCCTAATGAGAAGTTACGGGATTGCTCAGATGAGCAGGTGAGCATCATATCGCCTACGCCGCTTAGGCCGAGAAATGTTTCTGGCGCAGCCCCCATCTTTATCCCTAATCGGCTTATTTCGGCCAGTCCTCTTGTGATAAGGCTTGCTCTGGCGCTTTCTCCCATGTTTAAGCCGCTTGATATGCCACAGGCTATGGCGATTACATTTTTGAGAGCCCCTGCTATTTCTACACCGATGATATCGGTTGTGATGTATGGGCGGAAGAGGGGGGTGGCGATGATTTGTTGCAGTTCTTTTGCAATCTCTTCATCTTCGCAAGCTAGGGTAGTTGCTGCGGGTTTACCTGCGGCGATGTCGCTTGCGAAATTGGGGCCGCTTAGAACGGCGATGGGCGTTGTTGGAACTATTTCGTCTGCTATATCCGTCATGAAAAGTGCGGAGTTTGTTTCTAGGCCTTTGCAACAGAGAACGATTTTATGATGGGTTTTTATGAGAGGTTTTATGTTGGCGAGTGTTTGGCGAAGCGCTTGTGCGGGGGGGACGAGGAGAAGGATTTCAGCTTGTAGCGCGTTTTGGAGGTCGCTGGTGGCTGTTATTCTTTCATCGAGGGTAATGTTTGGTAAATAGCGTTTGTTTACGCGCTCGGCGTTTATTGCGTCTGCATGGGTGTGGTTGCGTGTCCAGAGTGTTACTGCACCCTTATCGGCCATAGCTTGTGCTAAGGCTGTGCCCCATGCTCCTGCACCGATGATGCTTATTTTTTTGTTCATAGTGCCTCAGTGTTGCGCAGGCTCATCTTGTCGTCAAGGGGCCAGCGCGGGCGTGCTTTGAAATCAAGGGGATCGTTTTGTCCAGCTTTGAAGCGCTCCAGCCCTGCCCATGCAATCATTGCAGCGTTATCGCCCGTGAGGCTGAGTGGTGGTGCGTTGAGCGTGATGCTATATTTCTGCGCTAGGCTTTCAAGCTCTTTGCGAATGGTTTGATTTGCGGACACACCGCCACAGACAACAAGCTGTGGCGCAGTGGGATTATAGTGCGAAAGATAGTGTTGGATTGCGTTCCCGCACTTATTGGCTAATATTTCAGCCGATTTTTTTTGAAAGGCAAAGGCGAGATCGATGACGTCTTTTGCTTTTAAATCACCCTTCGGAAGTTTGTCGATGTGCGTGCGCACGGCTGTTTTTAAACCAGAGAAAGAGAAGTTGCAGTTTTTTTGATGTTTTAGCGGTGAAGGCAGGGGGAAACGCTTTATGGCGGCTTTGGTTTTTGTGCATTGTGCGGCGATTTTTTCGAGATTTGGGCCGCCGGGATGGGGGAGGCCCATCAATTTCGCGCTTTTGTCGAAGCATTCTCCGCACGCATCATCGAGGGTTGTGCCAAGCTGTTTGTATTGGCCTAAGCTTTCGGCGATCAGGAGTTGAGTGTGTCCGCCTGATACAAGGAGAACGAGATAGGGGAAAGGAATATTATCTGTGAGGCGTGCCGTCAGGATGTGGCCTTCGAGGTGGTTTACACCAATGAAGGGGATTTTTTTTGCGGCTGCGATGGATTTTGCGGCGATCATGCCGATCATGACTCCACCAATAAGGCCTGGCCCGCAGGTGGCGGCGACGGCGCTTATGTCATCAAAGGCTAGTTTTGCGTCATGTAGGGCTGCTTTGATGATGTTGTCGAGGTGATCGAGATGCGCGCGTGCTGCAACTTCTGGGACGACGCCACCATAAATGGCGTGGGTTTCCAGTTGACTTAACACGACGTTAGAGCGTATTTCTCTTGTGTCGGTGACTATGGAGGCCGCGGTTTCATCGCAGCTGGTTTCTATGCCTAAGACGTTCATGACCAAAGAGATAAAGTGATAGAGCATGGCTGTCAAATCTGAAAAACTGATTATCGGAACGCGGGGATCGCCGCTTGCTTTGTGGCAGGCGGAAGAAACCCAAAGATTATTGGCCTTAAATGGCTATATATCAGATGTTAAAGTTATTCGAACTGAGGGTGACTGGGAGGCTGATCAAGGTGAGGTTCCATTGAGTAGTAAGGCTTGTTTTGCCACTGAAATTGAAGCGGCACTGCTTGTGGGGCAGATTGATTTGGCTGTGCATTCGATGAAGGATATGGAAGTTGATCTGCCTGAGGGCTTGTGTCTCCCGTTTATGTTGCCCCGTGGGGATGTTCGTGATGCGTTTTTATCTAATAAGGCGCAACAATTTACAGACCTTCCAAAGGGCTGTGTTGTCGGAACGGTGAGCCCGCGCCGCGGTGCATATGCGCTTTATATGCGGCCTGACCTGAAGATTGTTCCTTTGCGTGGGAACGTTCATACGCGTTTGAATAAAATGAAGGACGGGCAGGTTGATGCGACATTTTTGGCATGCGCGGGATTAGGGCGATTGGGCATGATTGATGAAATTACATCGGTGATGGGCCTTGATGATATGTTGCCGTCTGTCGGGCAGGGGGCAATTGGTATCGAAATTCGTGTTGGAGATCGTAAGTTTTTTTCCTTTATGGAGGATTTCTCGTGTTTGACGACTGTTCTTTGCGTGGAGGCAGAGCGTGGGGTTTTAAGAGCGCTTAGCGGGTCATGCCATACACCTGTTGGCGTGCTGGCGGAGTTGCGCGATGATTTAATGCATTTGCGTGTTCAGGTTATATCCCCAGATGGGAAAAATAGCTGGGGCGCTGACGAATCGGCTTTAGTTGGTTCGGTTGAAGAAGCGGTTCAATTTGGTGAGGGTGTAGGATCTAAGTTAAAGCCTGATATTACAGCAGGAGTCTTGTCTAAAATTGTCTAAAATTTTAATCACACGCAGCGTAAAACAGGGGCAGAAATTTGTTGAGGATTTTTGTGAGATTTATGGAGATCATACCCGTCCTATATTTCAAATTGAGTCTATGATTCGGATTCGGCGTTTAAGTCCTGATGTTGATTTTGATAATTATGATGTGTTTCTCGCAACAAGTCAGAATGCAGTTTTTCAATCTCTTCCGCGTAAACCGATTTTTCGTGTTGGAATGGATCATATTCAAACAGCGGAAGATTTGATAAAATTTATACAGTCTCAAGATCGTACGTTTCAGTATCTTTATCTGCGCGGTGTGGATGTTCGTCATAATGTCAAATCACGCCTTAATGATGCAGGTTTTTTTGTTGATGAGGCTGTCGTTTATGAGGCTGTTGCTGAAGAGAAATTTACAACGGCGTTAATTCAGGCCTTAAAAAATAAGGAGATTGCCGCTATTACTTTTTTTTCGGCACGTACAGCGCAGATTTTCATGAAGTTATCCCAAGAATGTCGTTTGTTAGAGCAGATGAAAAGCATAAAAGTTTTGTGTATCTCTTGTAGCGTGCTAGACTGCCTGTATTCTGATTTATTTAAAGATGTACGTGTGGCGAAAAAGCCTAGCGCGCAAGGTATGATGGAGTTAATAAAGGAATTTACTGATGAGCAATCCGATTAAACGCAAACCTATTGAAAATGCACATGATATCATTGAAGCGTTCGGCGGTATTAGGCCTATGGCGACGAAAACGGGTATAGCTGTTACGACAGTTCAGGGTTGGAAAAAGCGTAATGTCATTCCTGGAACACGCCGTGACGCCCTTCTTGTAGCGGCGAAAGAGCATAATGTTGATCTTCAATCTTTCCTTGATGATGCCCCTAAGGTGGTCATTCAGGAGAATGAGGGCGTCGAGGCAGAACAAGATAGTGACAGTATTGTTGAGTTTGATATTCCATCGAGCCTTAATGTTAAAGCAGAGCAGCGTGTAACAGATTCCTCGCCTATTCCTGCTTCATCCTACACGGAGCTTTCGGTTGAGTCGGAGCGTCGTGCAATTACAAAAAGTGTAGCTATTGCAGCGTGCCTTCTTTTATTGGTGCTGGGTGCTTTTGCCGTTGTGCTTTGGCCCAAATATGAAGAATTGGGGGAGCGTGAAGCGCGGCTGAATTCCCTAGAGCAAGAGCTTTATGAGATCGAGAATGGTTTGAATGCCGTTAAAGAAGACCAGTCTAATTTTAAGGGGCTTGTGTCTGAGGATTGGTCTGGGCAATTGGAATCTTTAAAGCGCCAAACGCAACTTGCCGGGTCTTATGCGGCTGAAAAAGCGCAAGAAACGGCGCAATATGTTCGTGAGGGCACTCAGCTGGATAAGCGTGTTGAACGGCTGCAGATCTATGTTTCAGAAGTTGCCAGTAATAACAGTATATTTGCAGCTTTATTGCCCCGATTTGATGCGATGCGCGCTTCGGATGAGGGAAGCGCGTCTTTGGATAACTCTGTTGCTGTGCTTTTGCCGATTTTTAAGAGCAGCAAGGGGCAGGATGATGGTTATATTAATAATGCTTTGGATGCTGCGCGTTCCAAGAATGCCGCCTTGCAGGAATCTTTGGGGAATGTTCCAAAAGACGAGCTTAAGGCTGCATCAATGTTGCTTGCGATGACGCAGATGCGTTCTGCATTGAATAGGCCTGAGGAGTCTTTTGATTCTGATTTGCAGCTTTTAATGAATATGGTGGATGAGGATAATACTGAATTACGCAATTCTTTGCAGAAAATTGCGCCTTATTCAAGGAACGGTATTTTATCTGCGGGGGGGTTGAGGCAAGAATTACAAAGTGTTGCGGGGGATGTTGTAACGGCGTCTTTGCGAGGAGAGGATGTTTCCTTTTCTGAAAAGCTTTCTGCGCGTTTTAATGAAATTCTACAGGTTGAAAAGAATGGTGAGCTTTTGACAGGGACTGAAACGCAAGCCACAGTCAAGGAGGCGCAGGATATGTTTAATATGGGCCGCTGGGAGGATGCCTTGGCCTATCTTAAGAAAAACCTGCGTGCCAAAGAACTCGATCCCCTTCGCCCTTGGATGAAACAGGTTGAGGCCGCGCTGAATGTGCGTTCTGTGCAGAGTGCTCTTGAAAAAGCTATAGAGCTTAATTTTGGTGACGGTCTTCTTGGTGGTTCAGAGCTTCTTGGGAAAGAGTAGTGTGATTGTAAAGCACGGCTGTTAGGATAGCTTCTTTAGGAGAGAATTTCATGATTCGTACGCTTATTACTCTGATTAAAATTGCTCTTGTTGTTGCGGCTGTTGTTTGGATCGCGGACAATCCGGGGACGATAAGAATTGATTGGCTCGATTATAAGCTGACGTTTCATATTGGCATGTTTATCTTTGCGCTGTTTGTTCTTGTTGTGCTTGGGATTATTGTTTTTAGTTTTATTAAGGCTGTTTTGGATATGCCCAAGACTATGGTTCGTTATCGTGATATGACGGGCAAAGAAAAGGGCCTTAAAGCGATGGCTATTGGCCTTTCTGCAGTTGCTGCGGGTGATGTTAGGGGGGCGAGCTATCAGGCGAAACGGGCACAGTATTTATTGGGTGAGGGGCATGCTTTGCCGAAATTATTAGAGGCGCAGGCGGCGCGTTTGCGTGGTGAGGATTTGGTGGCCTCTAAGGCGTTTATGGCGCTTATGGAGGATAAAGATACTTCGTTTCTTGGGGTGCGCGGTCTTTTGCAGTCGGCTCTTGATCATGGAGATTATAAAAGTGCGCTTGAGCTTGGGCATAAGGCGCTCGAAACTTATCCTAAGCAAGGTTGGATTTTGAGTCTTGTTTATGACCTTGAACTCCGTCTCCATAACTGGAAATCTGCGCTTAATGTGCTTTATCGTGCGGAAAAAGCAGGTGTTATTACTTCTGATAAAGCGGGACGTGATCGTGTAGCGATGTTGCTTGCGCAGGCGGATGACGCAAAGGGGCAAAATGATGAGGTTGAGTTGTTCCGCTGTTTGCAAAAAGCTCATAAAACCGATCCATCGTTCATTCCTGCGGTTGTACGTTTAGGGCGTATGTATGTTGAGCGTGGTAAGTTTAAGGCTGCATCTTCTATTGTTGAAAAGGCGTGGAAAAAACAACCGCACCCTGCTTTGACCGCGCTTTGGGATGATGCCTATCAGGGTCGTTCTGATGATAAATCGATGGGTCGTGTGCGTTGGTTTGAGAGGCTTCTGTCCTTTAATCCCCAGAGCGTTGAGGGGTTGCAAGCACTTGCGAGTATTCTTGTGCAAGAAGGTTTATGGGGTGAGGCGCGTAAGTATTTGCTAAAAGCAGAGAGTGTTCGTCCAAATGTTAACCTCTATAAATTGTGGGCGCGTTTGGAAGAGCGTGCGACACATGATAATAAGGCTGTACGTGTCTGGCTGGAGAAAGCTGCGGATGCGCCGCGTGAACGTGTTTGGATTTGTTCTTCTACAGGGCGTGTTTATGCTGAATGGGTTCCGATTTCTGATCAGGGATTATTTAACACAATCGTTTGGGATTTTCCGCAAGGGCGCGTGCAGGAGCCGTCGCTTCTTGGACTTGATCTCAATGATATGAATGTCCCATTATTATCGGTTTCGTAGTTGTTGGCGTAAACTATCCCCTTACCAAAAGAGTTTTATTATGCCTTTTTTTTGAAGTTGTACGAGGGTTATGCCGCTAAAGAAACCGCCGAGATGGGATTGCCATGCAGTGTCTGTGCTTATGAAACCAACGCCGATGATGATTGTGCTCCACAGGAGAATGAGGGGGAGCGGTCCGCGGCGCTGAATCTGAGGGCCCATTTGTCCACTTTCGATCATGAACATAAAGGCGACTGCAAATAGTCCGCTGATTGCTCCTGATGCGCCAATAACTGGAATGATGAGGTTTGGGCTTAATGCGAAATAGACGAGGTTGCCCGCTATGCCGCACAGCAGGAAAATGATGAGCGTAATTTTTGCGCCGAATTGACGCTCACAGAAGACGCCCATGGCCATCATCATGACAATGTTAAATATTAAATGCATCCAACTGCCGTGAATGAAGAGGCTTGTGATAGGCGCGATGACTGCGCTCCAGCTCCATGGTATTGCGCCGCTATATAATGCGGGGGTGAAGCCAAAACTTTCAATCAGCCACAAGGTTTGCGTGTCGTTTAGGCCAAACGTTATGATGACGTGAATAGCGATTAATACGCCAAGCATTGCTCTTGTAAAGAGGGGGATTTTATCCCAATTCATGAAGGGGACTTTTTGAACTTTTTTTTGGTGTTTTTGTTCTTCTCGATACAGCTTGCGCAGGGTGTCCTCGCGCTCTTCCCTTTCCTTGGGGGTGGGAAATTCTATGATTTTATTATCGTCGTCATTGTTTTTATCCATATCTTTATGTTTAAAGGTCGACCAGCCTATGAGCAAGTGCAAAAAGAAATCGCCAAAAGTGTGGGGCACTTTGGCGATTCCTCCTGAAGTATGGATTTTGTTCGTGTTATACGAGACTCATTTTAAACCCTATATCGGCGTTTTTATCGCGATCATATTCGTATTTCTCAGTTTCTTGACCGCTGGGCTTTATATAGCTTGGTGGTTCTACCCTTGTGACAAGGTCTGCTGCTTTTGCGAGGATCTCGGTTACTGTGATTTTGGCGTGAGCGATTTGTTTTGTGAGTTCTGTAAAAGCGATTCCGAAGGCTTCTTTTGCGATCTCTCTGCCCATTATCATCATCTCTTTAATTTCACCGAGTTTGGGGATTTTTCCTTGCACCGATTTTTCAAAGCGTGAGCCTATAAACTCTACATCTTCAAGTTTTTTCTTTGCAAGCTTTATACCGCCTCCGCCGCCACTGCTTTTTCCTTTTTCTTCTTCATCGTCGTCTTCTTTTTTCTTCTTTATTTTGCCTGGGACGCTGATTTTTACACTTGTTGGCATTTGAAAACAGACGGGATATTGTTTGGTTATTTCTGGGGCAAGAATTTTGCCGCTCAGGCCTGGCCTGATGTTTAATTGAATTGTTTCCGGGTCGCGCCAATCAATAACGATGCAATGGTTCTTATACTCGCCAATTTGTTTGCATGACTTTACGATTCGTTTTCCAGGGTAGAGTGCTTCTTTAATATCAGCGTGGTCTAGAAACTCTAGAATATTGACTAGCATGATCACTCCATTAGCTTGTGACGCTTTTTATTTTCATAACTATAGTCATAGTGTCCTGAAAGTCTTAAAAATCGTTTAATTTTTGGTTTTTGGAATGCATTAAATGCGAATCTTTTTTGCATAGTGATGAGGATGCCTGCTATACTACCCTATAGGTTTTTAGGTATTTTGAGAGCTGAGGATATGAAACACCCTATTTTATTAATGAGTTTGGTTGGTTTTTTAGTTGTGAGTGATGGAAATCCCTTCGCTGATCTTGGTGCTGCCGAGGTTTGGAATAGTCAATCTAAGCGGCAAATTACATCAGACAAACGCACGATTTTTAACAAATCAAAAAATTCGAATATCGGGAAGGGGCCTACAACTCTTTATAATCGTCAGTCTAATAGTAATATTAATGCCAGTTCTCATGGTGGTTTGGATGCGAGGATACAATCCTATGGAAATATAGGGATGACCCAGCAGGTTCCTTCTAAATTATGGGGGCTTTTGTCGCCGAGTGCCCTTGAGAATAAGCAGGCTGATATTGATTATGCGCTTCAAAATGAATATGAGCGCAAAAAAGCTACGGCTAAAGTTGTGATTGAGGCGATGAAGGATTTTGAAGCGCAACGTTTGAAAATGGAGCGTGAATACCAAGCTAAAATGGCGCGTTATGGTGGTGATCGTGATAGGATGAGAGAAGAACAAAAAGCCTTGCAGGCGAAGGCTTTGCAAGCAGCTCAATCTTCAGAAAATGATTCGGCTGATGTTAAAAATTCAAGGTCAGGTGTGCGTACTCAGGAGAATGCTCAGGTTTTGAAGGGCTCTGCGAAGCTGTTTAATTCTTCAGAGTAGTCGCTATCTTTTTTGTGACGTTCTGATGTGTTAGTCTCATGTATGCAAGCCTCCTTGGATAGACGTATATTTCCGATTTCTTTTCAATCTTATGATTATCATGTGATTTTTCTTTTTTCTGCCTGTGTGATTTATGGTTTGTTTGGGTCACCAACGCCGGATTCTTTTGGTTTTGTTGAACTTTTTCTGGGTGTTTTGTTGGCGCTGAGCATTGGTTTTGGGCGCTTTTCGAATATTGTTCTTGGGCGGGGGATACAGAGATTTTGGAAAAGTGCTGGGCGTGTTTTTTTGCTCTATGGTCTGGGGGCGCCAATGGTGGTTGCGACGCTTGGTGGACATAGTTTCCAAGCGATTTTGCGTGATTTGGTGCCGTTTTTGTTTTTATTTTTGCCGTTATTTGCGTTGCCGGTTATTCGGGCGCGGCCGCATTATTTTCGGAGCTTGCTGGTTGCTGTTGTTTTGATTGGATTGCTATTTTCCCTGCGGTCTTTATTGATGCGGTTTGATTTTTATTGCTCGTTTTGGTGTGGGGATGAGCTACTTTATTTGGAGAACATGCCAACGGTTCTTTTTGCGGCGTTGTTTCTGATTGGCAGCAGTTTAAACGTTGTGGCTGGTGGCTTGACGCTGCGGCGCCTTGTTCTTTTTGCGAGCTTCATGACACTTGCCTTATTGCCTGTTGCAGCTATGGCTGTGACCGCGCAGCGGGCGAGTTTAGGGGCGGTGTTTCTTTATGGTTTGATTATACAGGGGCTGATTCTTTATCGCTCTCCTGTTCGGGGGATGAATGCGATGATTCTTGGTCTTTTTGGTCTTGCGGTTATCAATATTTCTTTTTTACATGTGTTTCAGGTTTTGTTGCAAAAGACGGCTGATGTTGGCTTAAATATGCGCCCGCAAGAAATGGTTGCGGTTTGGGAGATTGTCACCCTGGACCCGCTGAGCTTTGTTTTTGGTACAGGATGGGGCGGCGCGTTTAACAACCCTGCAGTGGGTGGATTGAGCGTTAATTTTACGCATAACTTTTTCTCTAGCATATTTTTGAAGACAGGGCTTATTGGTTTTTTACTCGCTTTTGCCTATATGCTTGGATTATTGGAGAGGTTGGGGCGCGTTATCTTGAAAAACGCTGTTCTTGGTTTCGCTCTGTTAGCCCCGATTTTGATTGATCTTACACTTTATGCCAGCTTTAAATCGCTCGATTTTGGATTGATGCTTTTAATGATCTCTGGTTCACTGGTATATATGAGGACATGCGCAGACCGACAATCTTAATTATGAATCGTGTTTATCCGCCTGTGCGCGGAGCGACTGGTCGTCTTTTACAAGATGTGGCCAAAGCTTTTGTGCGTGAGGGCTGGCATGTGACGATTTTGTCTTCTGGGCCGGTTGCAGGTGAGACGCGTGAAGTGGGTATTCGCATTATCCGTGTTAAGGGCGCGGAGAAGCCTGCAAGCGGGCTTGGGTATGTTTGGGTTTGGATCAAGATGTATTTTGTCGCGCTTTTTTCGGAGCGGCGTCATGTTTTGCTGACGATGAGTGATCCGCCTTTGCTGGTTTATCTCGGTTCTTTGGTTGCGAAGTTTAAAAAATGTCGTCATGTGAATTGGTGTCACGATATTTATCCTGAAGTGATGCCTGCTTTGGGGATGAAGCCACCGCGCCTTGTAATGAATTTTTTGATGCATTTGCGCAGGGGTGCGATGAAAGCCTGCGATCATGTGATTGTGTGTGGGCGCTGTATGAAGGCTTACCTTGTTCAGGATGGGCTTGATGCGAAGAAGGTCTCGGTTGTTGCAAATTGGCCTGAGAAGGAGCTTGTGCAGCTTGATGATGCTTCTATGGTGAGCGATAAACCTGCAATCAGTAATGTAAAGCCGTTTGCAAAACAGAAAAAATTAAAGCAGCGTTTTCGTGTTCTTTATGCTGGGAACATTGGTTTGGTGCATCCGACAGGGGTCATTCTTAATGCGGCAGAGCGTTTGCAAAATGATAATCATGATATTGAGTTTGTGTTTGTTGGGGATGGCCCGCGGTTTGACGAGATTGCGCAAGAGCGCTCTCGGCGTGGTCTGGATAATATCCGGTTTTTACCCTATCAGCCGGCTGCGCGTTTATGGGAGGTTCTTGAGGGTGGGGATATGCATCTTATTACTATGAAAGGAGAGGCCGCTGGTTTTGTTGTTCCGAGTAAGCTCTATGCCGCTTTGGCGGTTGGGCGGCCTTGTATTTTTATTGGGCCGCAGGAGTGTGAAGCGGCGCGGGTGATTAGCGAATTTAAGGCGGGTGTTGTTATTCCTCAAGGTGATGTTGAGCATTTGATTGCCTCGATCATTTTATTTCGTAAGAACGGCGATGCCTGGTTTGAGGCGCATAAGGGTGCGATACGCGCGCGTGAGGTGTTTACTCCTGAAGGATCACTCGATAAACTTGTTTGTACTGTGTGGGATATTGTAAAACAAGATGTAGAGGGATAGCCGCAGATGCAAACTCAAGAGAAGACATTGTTTGATGTGCTGCGTGACGTTTGGAAGGCCAAGCTGTATTTGGTTTTCTTTGGTTTTGTTAGTCTTGTCTTGGCGGTTGTTTTTTTGAAAAGTGCGACACCTTATTACAAAGCTGAAATGGTGATTGCGCCTGCACATGCTTTTGCGCAGAGTGCTTTTCGCGCTCCGGAAGGCAGTCTGCATGTGCAGCCAGAGCATCTTGGTGGTGACGCCGCGTTTTCTCGGTTTGCGCAGATTTATGCTCTGCCTTCTCTGGCGTCTGCATTGTTAGAGCAGGATGGCGTTGAGGCTGGCATTCAGAAAGATCGCGCTTTTGCTTTTTCAGGGTCTTCTTTGGCGCAGGGCACAGAATATTTTAAACGTCATGTGACGTTGGAGCCTGTGAGTGGGACGCCTTTTCGGCGCATGGTTTATATGCACCCTGACCCATATTTTGCAACAAAGTTTCTAAATCAGATTCATGCTTTGGCGGATGATCGTATTCGTCAGTCGGTTTTACGTGAGACGAATGAGCGTATTGCCTATCTGAACGCGGGAATTGGGCGTAGCATGAATCCCGAGCATAAGCGTACACTTGCGGCGTTGATGATGGAGCAAGAGCGTGTCCGTATGATGGTTTCTTTGGATCAGCCTTTCGCGGCGAGTGTGATTGAGCCAGCTTTTGTATCGTCTAAGCCCCGCTGGCCCGATCGGTTTGTTATTTTTCCTGTCTTTCTTTTTGTTGGGTTGCTTATTGGTTTTATTGTTTATGGCTTGCGTCATAATGGATAAAATCCCTGTCTCTGTTTTGGTGGTGACCAAGAATGAAGAGGCCGTGATTGCGCGGTGTTTAGATGCTCTTTCTGATTTTGATGAGGTGATTGTTGTTGATTCGAGCAGCTCGGATTGCACGGCTGAGATTGCGGGTGATATGGGCGTGCAAGTGGTTGATTTTGTATGGAATGGGCAATACCCCAAAAAGAGGCAGTGGTGCCTTGATCATATAGATATTCAGCATGATTGGGTGTTTTGGGTTGATGCGGATGAGGTGGTACCGCCTGCGTTGGTTGAAGAAATTCGTGCACTTGATTTTAACTGCGTCGGCTATTTTGTTCAGGGGCAGTATGTTTGGAATGGCTTGGTTTTGACATATGGGATGCGGAATAATAAAATCATGCTTTTTGATCGAAAAGCGATGGCGTTTCCTGTGGTGGATGATTTGGAATGCCCTGCGATGGGGGAGATTGAGGGGCATTACCAGCCCATTATGAAATCCCCTGGCAGGATCGGGCAATTAAACGCTACTTTGTTACATTATGCGAATGATGATCGAGGGAGGTGGGCTTCTCGGCATGATCGCTATGCGCAGTGGGAGGCTCATATGAACCGAAAATGCGCTTGGCCGGAAGACCCTATTTGGTGGCGAGAGCATTTGAAGGACTTTCTGCGGGCATCTTTTCTGCGGCCTTATGTGATGTTCTCTTATTCCTATTTTTTGAAATTTGGTTTCTTGGATGGACGTGCGGGGTTTGATTTTGCGCGTGCGCGGAAGCTTTATTGTGACATGGTTTTAGCGGCGTTTAAGCATTGATTTTAGCGCGTGATATCCCCATGGACAGAAAGTTTTGAAATACCATATTGCGGTTTGGAGTGTAATGATCCAGATGTTTTCCTGAGGGGAAACCATCTCTAGTTTTTCGCGGATCATATATTGTTCTTTGCGTCCCAAAGACGCATTTTTCTGAGATATTCCGCCTTGTTCGAAGATGCAAATAGGTTTGGGTATGTAGACTATTTTCTTGGCTTTGAGCAAGAATCTGGCCGTAAAATCATAGTCTGCGGCAATGTCGTAGAGCAGGCTGTAGTGGATTTTGAAATCGCGCACAGTATGTCTGCGATACAGCATCGATTGGTGGTGTGTGATCATGCCCCAGGCGAGTTCTTTGTATCGTCTCGCTGTTTTATAGATTTTCTGATCTGTTTTGGCTTGTGGCTCTAAGGCGTCTCCATAGATGAAATCTGGTTTTTTTTTGGTATGGGGAGCGATGATTTCCAGTGTATCTGATGCGGCGAATTCATCGCCTGCATTTAGGAATATCATGTAATGTCCGCGTGCGGCCTCTATGCCTTTATTCATGGCATCATATAAGCCGTCGTCTTTTTCGCTTATAAATTGGAAGGGATAGTCTTCGCGGCGTCTTTCTGAGCGACGTTTGCGGAGATGTTCGGTAGTGCCATCACTCGATTCGCCGTCTATGACGATCCATTCGGCGTCTTTAAAGCTTTGTTTGTTGATTGATTTTTCGGTTTTTTTAAGTCCCTCAATGTTATTCAGTGTGATTGTAATGACCGAGAAGAGAGGGAATTGTTGTTTTATTTGTGTGCTCATTTAATCACGAATATCATCAACGAATACAGCTGTCACGGCTAAATTTCCGATAATTTGTCCGATTTCTTTTGCGCTTTGAAGGAAGCTGAATGGTTTTGGATCTAGAGGCACAACAATTGTGGAGCCGGGTGGGATCATGATTGGCGTGTGGTTCCATGTACTGACTTTTAGTGGCTGTGCACTGCCGTTCGGATAGAGGACGAAGGCGCGGTTTTTATCGGCCGCTTTGGTGAAGCCGCCAGCTTCGTTTATATAGTCTCTTGGGTCTTTGTCTTTGCGGAATTGTAGCGCAGCGGGGGAGAAGATTTCGCCTGCCACACGCACGGTCAGTGGGCGTTTGGGAATGTATATTTTATCGCCGTGTTCAAGCAGCATGTCTAATTCAGGGCTGATATCCAAGATATCAGGATCGAGTTCAACGGTGATGCGGCCGACTGCTTTGACAGTGCTTAGCTCTTTGCTGAGTTCTCGAACGATCTCGATCTGTGTGGCGTTGGGCGGGTTCTTTTTATCGTTTTGTATGGCGGCGGCGAGGCGGTGCTCTAGATCGCGCGCGGCGTTACGGTAACGGAGTTCTTCGGTTTTGCGGGCGGATTCGCGGCTGAAGATTGCGCCTGAGGGGTAGGCTTGTTCGGTCAGGCTGCCTGCGCGCTCTAGCAAGCTTGAGACATTGTCGCCTGGGAGGAGGTCATATTCGCCCGGATGCTTAACTTCGCCGATAATTAGGACAGTGTTAGACTTTATGGCCTTTTGGGACTGGTTTACGCGCACGGCATCGCCAGCGGATAATGTGATTTGCGCGGGGTCTGTATATTCGGGTGTGTCAGGATTTATGTTTAATGTTGTCCTGTACGTCTCTGATTGATCCGGTGTGCTGGTGGTTATTTCTATGCTTTCCAGATTGGCCGCTCTGGTTGTTCCACCTGCTGCGGCGAGGAGGGTGTCCATCGTTATTTCTTTGGCGACAGGGTATGATCCAGGTGTGCGGATAGCGCCTCGTAAAGTCAAAGATTGTTCTTTGATGAAAGATTTTAGAAATTCATTGCCTTCTGTTTTTAATTCATTATTTATTGCGTGGTTTTTTTTAATTTCAGGCTTATGTGTTTCGTTAATTTTTTTGCTGTAAATACTTGAAATATATTGATTTGAAAGCAGGATTATTTTGTCATTTTCTTCTGTTTTAATATCGATTTTATTTTCTAATACGATCCGAGGCGAAAATGTAATATATTCACGAGAAAGGAGTGTTTTGTTGTGGCGTTCTATAATGCCGAGGAGTGGGTAGATATCAGGGCCGAGGGCTCCGTTATTTTTTAGGAGCGTCGATAGGGTTTTGTGTTTATTGACGTCATACAGGCCTGCTTTGTGCGTGTGGCCAGCCAACTCAATCATGCCAGTTGGCTTGTCGGTGCCGCGAAGGACTTTTAGGATGCTGCCATCCTTGAAGAGGGGGATTGTCTGATTTGTAATTTGTGAGATGGCTTCTTCGCCTGATTGGGATGGAGCGAGTTTCATGAATCGGTTTTGACCGGGGGAGAGCACATCGCCTGCGTATTTTAGCATTCTGCTTAAGCTTGCTGCGCTGTTTTTGGTTTTGAGTTCGTATATTGCGGGGCGTTTTACGGCGCCTGTGATTGCGACGCTTGCGCCAATGGGGGGGATGATGATGCGGTCGCCATCGCGCAGGGAGATATCTTTGCCGGGGGCGCCGTCCATGAGCAACTCGTAAAGGTCGATTTGTTTGCTGAGGCCGCCACGTACAAGCTTGATTTGGCGTAGAGAGCCTTGTTTTTGGATACCACCAGCATGGCGCAGAGCATCGAAAACCGTTTGGAATGCGTTCATGGTTTTGCGACCAGGTTCATTGACGTGCCCGACAATGAGAACCCCAATTTGCTTAATTTTAGAGAGGGACACATAGGCCTGTGTGTTTGGGATGTTTTGTGTGTGGGTGTCTATGGTTTGTCTTATCTCTGAGATGGATCGCCCTGTTGCGGGGATGGGGGGGAAATCTTTTATCGTGATTTGCCCTTGTGGGGAAATGCGTGCGGTTATTTGGTCGTTGCGCTGTCCTGTAAAGCTGATGAGCAGTTCATCGCCTGCGCCCAAAATATAGTTATCTTGCACAGCGCCGTTTGGTGAGGATGAGTGTTCTGTTGTGCCGCCTGTGAAGAGGCTGTATCCGAATTGCTGGAGTGTTTCGTCTTTTGATCGGCCACGGTAGAAGTCTTCTAGCTTTGAGGAGTTTTCTTCGCGCTCTATTGCCTGGATATCTTCTTCATTGATTTTGGGGAGGGCGCTGGTGTTTTTTTCGGCTTGGTTTTGTGGTTTGGTGTTCGCTTCAAACCATGGCGGCGGTGCTGTCTGAGTCTGCGCTAGGGCAGTCGTCGAGAGCATGGATAATGCCGTGATCTTTAAAGTTAGCTTTTTGACCATAACGCGTCCGAAATTAATAAGCACACACTGGAATACAGTTTAGCGTTTTCCTGTTTGTTTGGGAATCCCTTAAATTGAGGCGGTTTTTTTACGCGTCTTTTTGTTTGCGCCTTGTCTTGTGGCGTTCTGCGTTTTCGAGGATGGTGAAGGCGACAGAGGTGACGTAACTGTTTATGCGTTTGTAATCACGGATGATGTCTGTGTGCATGGAGCTGGTGGTTTTTGTTTCGGGGATGCCTTCGCGCAGGCGTTTGAAGTGCGCCTCTGCGCTGTCTTGCGCGGCCTTGCGCACTAAGGCTTTACCTTCAACCAATTGACGCGCAAGAGATGGGTCTTCGGACATAAAGATGGCTTGTGCGATTTTCATGTTGGTGAGGATGGTGTTGTGGAATTCGCGAATTTCCTGAAAGCCTTCTTTGGAAAAGCGCGCTTTATTGTTGATTTTGGTTTCAGTGATTTCGATTAAGCTTGAATCGATGATGTCGCCGATATGCTCAAGGTTTGTTGAGAAGGTTAGGATTTGAACGAAGCGATCTGATTCTTTCGGGTCGAGGGCTTCTTCACTGACGCGGGTGAGATAGAGCTTTACTTCGTTGTGGAGGATGTCGATTTGATCGTCAGCGGCGCGGATTTTTTTTAGTGCGTCTTGGCTCTCTTCTTTTAACGCGATCATGGCGTTGCTGAACATGTCTTCGACTATTTTTGCGATGCGTAAGGTTTCGCGTGCAGCGCTCGCAAGTGCTATGGTTGGTGAGTTCAGGGAGCTTTCGTCGAGGTACATTGGCGTTGTTTTGTCTTCATCAACTGATTTTTTCTCTGGTACAAGTTTTTCTATCAGTTTGGAGAGTGATGAGATGAACGGCAGGAATATAATGGCGAGTGCTATATTGAAGGCCATGTGGAAGTTTATGATGTCGCGGCTTTGTGCGATGTCAGGGTGTGTGAAGTATGGGGCGAGCGCATGAATGAACGGAAGCGCAAGAATTACACAGACAAAGCGCATGATAACATTTGCCGTTGTTATTCGCTTTGCCTGTGTTCCCATAGAGAAGCTTATGACGTAAGCAACGATTGCGGCGCCGAGATTTGCGCCGAGGACAAGTTTAAGCGCTAGATCAACGGAGACAACGTCTTGTGAGACGAATGTTGCGATGATCAGAACGGCAGCAAGGGAGGAGTGGAGGAGCCATGTGAGGAGGGCTGCGACCAGAATTGCGAGTATTGGCTCGTCTTCCAGTGGTTTTAATATAAGTGGCAGTGTGTCGGAGCCTGAGAGGCCTGCGCCGCTTGTTTTGATCATGGAGAGGGCGAGGAGAATGAGGCCTAGACCGATGAATGCGCGTGCGATGTGGCGTTTACGCCCGCCGTGTTCATACTTATGATGCATGAGAACGCCTGTTAACAGCAGGAGCGGCATGAGCCATGAAAGGTCGAAGATGAGAATTTGGGCGACGATGGTTGTTCCGATGTCTGCGCCGATGACGACGGCGATGGCGGCGGCGAGGGTGATCATGTGCTTTGAGGCGAAGGAGGCACAGATCATTGTTGTGGCGGTGGAGCTTTGGAGGACGGTTGTTACGCCCAGGCCTGCAAGGAATGCTTTTACTCTGTTATTTGTGCTTTTGGCGATGAGCTGTTGCAGTGATGTCGCATAGGCGCGTGTGAATCCAAGGCGCACCATACGCGTTCCCCAAAGAAGGAGGGCGACGGCGCCGATGATGTTAAGCAGGGTTAATGTTGCGGACATTTAATGCGCCTCTTTTTTCTTATATGAATGTTATAGGATTTGTACCCGTTGATTTAAGAGATACTCTTATTGCAGTTGATTTGCAAGATGGTGGGTTAGTGTGTGGGGCAAATGGTTCTGGGCTGAATGCTTTTCTTTGCATTCTCTAATTGTGCTCACTTCGTTGTGCTTGTCTTATTTGACTCGATTATGACTCGGTGCGTTTTGGGGTCATTTTAGAATTGGTTGGGATTAATTTTTGATTCAAAGTGGCTGTTAGTGGGAGTTTCTCTTTTTGGGTTAAAAAAGATTTAAAAAAAGCGCAAAAGATGTTTGACAGGAGAAAAACTTGTCGCTATAACCTCCAAACGCTCAACGGACGTTTACGCGAACAGAGAGCAAAACAGCGGCTTTTACCCAAAGTAAAATTTGATTTTAATTCGCTAGATTCTTGTACATCGTAAAGAGGAAAGAAGAGATACGCAGGCAGCAGTGCTTTCGTTAAATGTATTGGATGCATTAAACAAAGAAAGTTCTGTTTGTAAGCGTGTCACTTATTAATTTATATTGACGCAAGTTTTTAAATTAAAAAGCGTTGCATTTGCAACGGCTGTCAGTCGACAGCTTGATTTAGAAGCTAACAGTATTATAGTGTTTATTTCGATAAACATTATAAGTGCAAGCAAGCAGGTCTTTTGAAAAAGTCGTTTTCCGCCCGCGGGAAACGCATTACTTCAAAAACCAAAAAAGATTCTTTTTTGAGATTGATGGGATTAAACTTAAGAGTTTGATCCTGGCTCAGAACGAACGCTGGCGGCA
>CAYGSA010000019.1:5254-24746 GCA_964352375.1 uncultured Micavibrio sp. | reverse complement strand
TTTTGGCCTGTTTCGGCGGTTTTGTAGATTGTTTGGCGGTGAAGGTTTGTGACATCCACCGTGTCATGATCGGCAATTGTGATGTTACCGATTCCTGCGCTGGCGAGATAGGGGAGCGCCGCGGCGCCAAGGCCGCCCGCACCGACCATAAGGATGTGCGTTTGGCTTAGACGCTCCTGTTTGATCAAGTCAATTTCAGGCAAAGCGAGCTGTCGGATATAGCGATTGAGGGATTTAGATCCATCGCCTTGCTCAGGATGACGATTAGACGCGGTGTCATTCTGAGGCGCAGCCGAAGAATCCTGATACCATTCACCAGATAGGTCTTTCCATTCTGGATTATCTTTTTCTACAAGAGTGTTTTTCTTTTTACGGGTTTTTCCTTTGAGATATTTTTCGCGTGAAATTGCGTTTTCCGAGTCGTTGAATATTTCGAAATAGACCAGTTTATTGAGGTTATATCGTGCGGAGAAACCCGGGATCAGTTTTTCCTTGTGTTCGTATAAACGGCGTTTAAGGTTATTTGTTACGCCGATATAGAGGGTTTTGTTGTTCCAGTTTGTTAAAAAATATACGTAATATTGTTTCATTTTTAGGATCCTTCAGTCGCCTTGCTCCTTCAGGATGACACGGTAGGGAGGGTTGTCATTCTGAGGTGCAGCCGAAGAATCCTGATGCCAGAAGGGTTTATCGATCATGGGGGTTGAGGCATCTGCGTTTTCCTGTGGGGCGATGATGCCTGAGAGATACGCGTCGCGGCCTGCCTTCACGGCGTTTGCGAAGGCGCCAGCCATTTTGACGGGGTCGCCTGCTTTTGAGACGGCGGTGTTGAGCAGGACGGCGTCATAGCCGAGCTCCATGGCGGCGGCGGCGTGAGAGGGCGCGCCGATTCCTGCATCAACGACCAGTGTTTTATTCGGGAAACGATCGCGCAGGATTTTAAGCGCGTAGGGGTTATTTAGCCCGCGGCCTGAGCCTATGGGCGCGCCCCACGGCATGAGGACATCGCATCCGAGATCGGCAAGTTTGGTGGCGAGGACGAGGTCGTCTGTCATGTAGGGATAGACCTCAAAGCCGAGCTTTATGAGTTCCTCGGCTGCGAGCAAAAGGCCGTAAGGGTCTGGTTGCAGTGTATAATCATCGCCGATGACTTCTAATTTAATTCGATTCGTTTCGAAAACTTCGCGCGCCATTTGCGCGGTGGTGATGGCCTCGCTGGGGCTGTGGCAGCCGGCGGTGTTGGGCAGGATGGGGATGTCGAACCCTTTTATGATGTTCCAGAATTCCTGGCCTTTTCCCGCGCTGCTTTCGCGGCGGAGCGATACGGTGAGCATACCGGGCTGCGCGGCTTCGATTGATTTGGCGAGAATATCGGGCGAGGGGTAACCTGCGGTGCCGAGGTAAAGTTTTGATCTTTTTTGGTTTGTATTTTCTTTGGTCATTGTTTTTTACTTTTACTTTTTTACGCGCTTCGCGCTTGTTTTCGGGCTTCGCCCGCCTCGCACTTGCTCGGTACAATTTTAAATTCGTGGAATTTAAAATCACTGTTCTTTTCTAATTCATCCTCCTTGCATCGGGGCGACGATTTCGATGTCGTCGCCTTCTGTGATGGTGTGCGCGTTGTAGCGTGATTTTGGCACAAAATTATGGTTAACGGCGACGGCGACGATTTTTCCTTCATAGCCTTGGGTTTTGAGCATATCCTGAATAGTTGATTCTGCTTCAAGTGTTTGCGGCGCGCCGTTCAGATGTATGTTCATGTTGGTTTTCCTTTATGAAGAGGTGGTTATATTTGTATTCTGTGCCTGTCACAATGCTTTGTATGCATTTGGTCATGACGGGCGCGCAGAGGTATCCGTGGCGGAACAGGCCGTTTGCGGTAATTATGTTTCCATTCACGGTAATGCGCGGCAAATTATCAGGGTAGGCGGGGCGGATGCCTGTGTTGAACTCCAGGATGCGCGCGTCGGCGAAGCTTGGGTGGAGGCTGTAGAGGGCGCTCATGAGCTCTAGGCCAGAGCGTAGCGTTAAGTGATCATCGTTGCTTTCGATGATGGTGGCGCCGATCATGAAGATGTTCCCCTGGCGCGGCACAATGTAGAGCGGGTAGCGCGGATGCATCAAACGTACGGGCCGTGTAAGGGTGAATTCCGGGTTGTGAACGACGAGCGTTTCGCCCTTTACGCCGCGCAGGTAGGGTTGGTTGTCTTGGGCGCTGAGGCCGCGGCAGTCGATGATCCAATCGGCTTTTTTTGACTCTATTTCAATCTTTTGCTTCTTTTTGTTTTTAATTTGATTGAGTAGAATTTTCATTGCCTTTTGGGGGTGTAGATGTGCCTCTCCTGTCATGTGCAAGCCGTTTTGAAAATTGATGAGAGGTTCTTTTTCTTTTGGCTTTACGATTTTCCACGTATCGTTATTTGGCAGGATAGATTTAAAGCGCTCTAGAAGGTGACGGTCTTGATCGTGGGCGATTATGAGGCTGCCGTTTTGGTGGAATTCAAAATCGCCACTGATTGATTTCCAGATGTTTATCGCTTCAAATCCGGCATCCAGATAGTCTAAGGGCATGTGATCAAGCTCTGAGAGCGGGGCGAGCATACCGCCCGCGATGAAGCTTGCGTTGTCTGCTGGAAATCCTTTGGGGTCGAATAGCGTTATTGTTGAATTGGGCAGGGCGTTTTGAAGCGTATGCGCGCTCATGATGCCCATAATGCCTGCGCCAATGACGGATATGTTTTGTGTCATGTCTTTCTCACATTCCTACGTCGGTATTAACCGTTTCAGGTTCCAAGAGTATAATCTCAGCCGCGCTTTTGGCGGCACCTCTTGTGAGTTATTTCGTCACATTATGAGGTCTTGGGCGCGCGGTCAATATTTTTTGCGTGAAAGCCTTGCTTTTGGATGCGGGCGGGTCTATAACACTCATCTCTTTGGTTGACGCGGGATGGAGCAGCTCGGTAGCTCGTCAGGCTCATAACCTGAAGGTCGTAGGTTCAAATCCTACTCCCGCAACCAATCTCACCAAGGCTTACAGCTTTTTTGAGAATTTGAGAAAAAGACCATGGCACACTCATGGCACATTTCCAGACAACAAGTAGCAATAAACATAATGGCTGAAAACCATCACTTTTGCGCATTAATTGTGCCGCTAGTGTGCCATCAATATAGATACGCCTATTAACATGATGATTTTATTTGTTTTTACAATTTAAAACATCAGTTTAAGTGTCTTATGTTGTGGTTTTTGGTCATTTGTTTTAATGTGTTGTACATAGGAGAAATGGAATGGCCTCAATTCAAAAACGAACATCCTCTGACGGAAATGTTTCTTACCGTGTTCAGGTGCGTCTCAAAGGTCACCCCTCTGAGACCGCTTCGTTTGAACGGTTGACCGATGCTAAGAAATGGGCGCAGCACACAGAGGCCGCAATTCGTGAGGGGCGGCACTTTAAGACTTCACAAGCCAAGAAGCACACTATGGATGAGGCTATAGATCGTTATTTTAAAGAAGTGCTTGCTCACCGAGATAACCCCGTTAATCAGATTACTTACTTAAATTGGTGGAAGCAAGCTATCGGCGGCTATAGTCTTGCTGATGTCACTGCTCCTCTCATTGTAGAGCACAGAGCGACGCTGTTGGGCTCAACAAACAAATATGGGCGTGAAGTAGGTAAGGCCACCGTTAACCGCTACGTGCAAGCTCTAGGGCATGTCTTTACGATTGCGCGAAAAGAGTGGGGCTGGGTATCAGAAAGCCCTGTTTTGAACATTAGTAAATTTAAAGAGCCCAGAGGGCGCGTGCGCTTTTTATCCGATGAAGAAAGAACTTCACTGCTAGCAGCTTGTAAGGAAAGTGATAACCCTCATCTCTATAAGGCCGTGGTTCTGGCGTTGAGTACGGGAGCAAGAAAAATGGAGGTCATGGGATTGAAATGGCAAGACGTTGATTTTGAGCGCGGCGTTATTGTGTTGCACGAAACAAAGAACGGTGAGCGACGTGTTATTCCTCTTCAAGGGTTTGCGTTGGATTTGATGAAGGGCCATGCGAAGGTGCGAAACCTCCATTGTGATTATGTTTTTCCTAGTCGGATAAAATGCCAGCCGATTGATATTCGTAAAGGTTGGGAAAATGCCCTCAAAAAAGCTGGTATTGAAGATTTTCGTTTCCATGACTTACGTCATTCGGCAGCTTCGTATTTGGCTATGAATGGAGCTAGCCTAGCAGAGATCGCTGAGGTTCTGGGGCACAAGACGCTACAAATGGTTAAACGCTACGCTCATCTATCGGAGGCTCATACAAGCTCCGTAGTGGCCAGTATGAATGAAAGGATTTTTGGGGATGAAAAATAAGAAACTACCTGATCCCATCTATTTTAATATGGGCATGCTTATGGATAGATGGGAGTGTGATGAACATAAAATCATGCATTATGTGCGAACAGGCCAGCTTAAATGCAGTGTTGCCACTGATGGGTGGCATTTAGAGAAGGGCATTGGAATTCAACTTGGTAAAGATGATTGGATGAGTGAACCTAAATCAATTTATTATTCTACTAATGAAATACTAACATTGGATATGCGATCTATAAAAGAGCTTTTATCATGTGGAGAAGCTGTAAACCCTTATTTTGAAACGCTGTTTGATGAGTATTTGTGTTGCTCCACTAATCATTATCCGTCTCCGCATTACCCAAATGTTATTATTAAGGCTTCTGATTTGATTTTTACTCAAGCGCATGTTGTTGAATTTGAAAGAGGTGGGTGTACGGATGCTTGTTCAGGCTACGATGCCCAGCTTTCTGATTTTATCAATGCACCTAAGCCGTTAAAGCGTCTTCAAGATGATATTTTAGAAGATGCTATGCCAATT
This sequence comes from uncultured Micavibrio sp., assembly GCA_964352375.1. Classification (GTDB taxonomy): domain Bacteria; phylum Pseudomonadota; class Alphaproteobacteria; order Micavibrionales; family Micavibrionaceae; genus UBA1672. The sequence goes on along the minus strand of CAYGSA010000019.1, from coordinate 19,873 downwards.
TGGCTCGACTTTTATAGAGAAAACAGGGGTGAGCCGAGTAGGAAGGCAACAGTTAAGCTTTTAGTTGCTAAACATCCCGAAAAATATGGCAGTCATAAAGCTTCCTCATTGGAGAGGCATATAAGCTTAAAGGCTTTGGTCGCAGAATTTCATAAGTATAAGCATTCCAAGGATTAAAGAAGGAAAAAGGATTTTATTTTTCATTTGTTCCTAATTTTCTCCTCGTTCTGAATGAAACAAGCAGCAATATCGCTGCTTAACATTCAGAAATGGAGAGTAAAATGGAAAAAGTGGAAAGACGCATTATTCCCGTCACACAATGGAATGAACACCATGCTTGGCCGCCTCAAGGTGGGCTGCGTCATCTAATCTTTAATGCAAGCACAAATGGTTTTGATAAAGTTATCAAGCGTGCTGGACGCCGTGTTTTGATAGATGAGCGAGAGTTTTTTAAATGGCTAGACGAACAGAATGATGGTCAAGCGCTTCCTTTGAGCGGAGGTGTGTCATGATTGCCAATACTGAATTTTTTGATTTTATACGAGCAAGACGTGCGCATGATAATGAGGTTATTTTTATTCGTGCATCTTTAATAGAAAGCTTGTCTAAAGATTCATCTGGCGCAACGAGGGTTGTTATGCAGAGTGATGATGACGGCTATCTTGTACTTGAGAGTATGAAAGAGATCTTAGTTGCTATTCAGCACTCTTCTAAAAGAGGCATTGTATCATGAGAAATACGAAGCGCTGGGGCGCAACGCCCGACGAATGGCAGAAATTTATTGATCTAGGATTATCTGAGGACCTTCTCCCGGTGGTGAGTAATCCAGATGCGCCTGTATCGAAGAACTCTACGATGAAGTTCCTCGGTAAGACGCCCTCGCTCTATAACAAGGACGAGGAGGTCGTTGGGATTGGTAAGTGGACGCAACGCAAAGCAACACCGAAGAAGATCGAGCGCTGGCGTGAAGAGCCTGATTACGGCATCTGTATACAGACGCGTAATGTTAGAGCTTTTGATATTGATGTTGAGAATGAAGAACTCGTCGCTTTAATTATTCATGCTATCTATGATGTTGCCGAGGTTGTTCTTCCTGTGCGTTCTCGAGCGAACAGCACTAAATGTCTTCTCGCTTTCAGAATGGGCGGAGAACATGGTAAGCGCGTTATCAAGACCCAAGACGGTATGGTTGAGTTCCTCGCGAACGGACAACAGTTCATCGCGGCAGGAACACACCCCAGCGGTGAGCGTTATAGATGGGGTAATTTTACTAAAGACCCATGGGAAATTCCTGAACTCACTGAGAAGCAGTTCGAGGCTGTGATGTTTGTGCTCGAGAGCGAGTTCGGTATTGCTCCTACGTCACGTAGAGGACTGCGCAAGCGAGGGGTTAAAGATCTTGATAGAGCTGACAGCACATACGAGTTCCTTGAGAAGAAGGGCCTTGTCCTTGAGTATGGAGACGATGGACAACAGCATATAGAATGTCCGTTCGCCGATGAGCACACTACCGAAAGCGTCGTCTCAGCCACGTCTTACTTTCCAGCTGGCTCAGGAGGATATGAGCAGGGACATTTCATATGCCTCCATGCACACTGCGAAGGGCGGACAAATGAAGATTTTGAAGAGGCACTCGGCGTTATCGCTTCAGAATTCGAATATCTGGGACCATTAGAAGGTCGGCGGAAATTTGAAGCCATTCCTTTGCACGAATTTGTTTCAGCGCCATCACCATCGTGGATGATAAAGGGTATTCTGCCACATAGTGGCCTCGCGATGATTTATGGAGCGTCAGGAAGTGGGAAGAGTTTTTTGGCAATCGATATTGCTTTATCAATTGCTCTAGGCTCAGAATGGTGTGGAAAAAAAGTAAGTCAAGGGAATGTGGTGTATATAGCTGCGGAAGGGGCTGCAGGAATTAGGAAGCGTTTTAAAGCTTACGCTCTACATCATTCTCTTGATACTAAAAATATTCCTATAAGTGCGATAGAAGACGCACCAAATCTTCATGGGAACGATGCAACACGGTTACTTAGTGAAATTCAGAAAGTTGAAGGTGTGCGGGTTGTTGTGGTTGATACTTTAGCCCAATCTTCGCCGGGAGCGGATGAAAATTCGGCTAAGGATATGGGAGCAATTTTAAGTAAGTGTAAAAAAATCCAAGAAGAAACTGGAGCTCTAGTGATTTTAATTCACCACAGCGGTAAAGATTCTTCTAAAGGAGCTAGAGGGTGGTCGGGTATTTTTGCTGCGATGGATACCGTTATTGAGGTTCGCTCTAACAAGGAAACGAGGATAGCAAAAATCACAAAGCAAAAAGATGGGGAAGATGGAATAGAATATTCATTTGCATTGCATCCAATTACGCTGGGGTGGGATGATGATGATGATGAAATTACGAGCTGTATTGTGGTTTATGTTGAGCATGAGAATGTCACCGTTGGGGTTAGGGGTAAATGGCAAGTGTCTATCGTTAAGGCTATGCAAGAACTTGATCAGCGTGATGAGCCCGTCTTAAGGCAAGATGTGATTTCCAGAGCAATTAAGTTTCATCCCTTCGAACCGGGGGATGATTCTGAAAATCCGAAAAGAGATCGCCGTGCAGAGAGTGTAAATAGGGCTTTAAATCAACTTGAGGAAATGGGATTGTTGTTTGTTGACGATGATAGAGTTGCCTGTCCACAAACCCACGAAGATCCACAAAATGAATTATGTGGAAATGCGGCATAGCATTGTAATTCCCACATTTTCCACACCACCCTATAGGGGTGTGGAATGCGGAAATAGATGCGTACCTACACTAAATACTACACCTAAAAAAAGAGACGGTATTTTTCTAAAAACGCAAAATTTTGCGTTTTTAGAACTCAATTAAGCACTTATTATACAACTAAAAAAAGAGGGCTATTTGTCACCTGACTGTACCCATCGGTAAGTTTTATAGATAAGTATTGGCATCAGTGGAGAAGATATTAGAGCAGCGAATGTTTCTTTATCTTCAAAATAAATGGAGTTTGCGAAAATATATAGCCAGAACGACAGCCATATTACTCCGTAGACACAAATAATACGCTGCGCACGTGTTCTTGGTTTAGGCATTTTTATCAGGGGCAATGAGTATTTAAGGGGAGAATTATCTTTTTCTGTCTTAGCGGCGTAATAAATTATGCTGCAAAGTATAGCTGGTATTATCAGCTGCCCCATAAGATTTAAAAACTCATATTCATTTTGAACCAACCATATATCTTGTAAGATGGTGTATATGAGCATTGCTATCAGTATTATTATTAACGTTAGTGGCAGTAATAATATTAATGAGCGTTTTTTAAAGTATCTATGTGCAGTTAGATAAGTGCATATAGATATTGTTATTAACAAAAGTACATTCCATGCAATTGTAGTGACCATCTTTTAATCTCCCTGATGTTTAGATAGACAAACGGCCACCAGATTTCTCTGGTAGCCGGGGAGTTTATATCCGTCTTGCGAACGGCGCGGCGTATTTACGCTAAGCGCTATTATATTCCGACCGCCTCCCCAACAAGTGTTGAGAAGGCATCGCTGATAACGACCCGATGCAAGTGGCCGCGCAAGTGAGGATATAACGCCCCTAATGATTCAAATGAATCATCAACTGTGGATATTGCGGTAACTTTATCAAAATTACAATGTGCTTTTGAATAGAACACAGTGCGTTATGTTCATGGGGATGGCTTAATTATTGCTTCAGCAAATAAATAGAAATCTGATCTATCCCAATATAGCTATTCAAGCGCTTCAGAGAAACTTGTGCGTCGCCGTCACGGAATGTGATTTGCTCACCCGCTTTCAAATCCCATGTCATTTTACGACCTGAAATCTTAGGCTTGGGGGTTGATGTGATGATTCCAGACTCCACATCACTGACCAGGGTGAATTCTAAACGGATATTTTGCTGCGCGGTGAGCTGCCTAACCCAAGAGCGGTCATATTTGTGTCCCGCATAATGCCAAAAGGGAGTCATCTTATTCTGTGATGCAGCGCTTTTAACATCAAGATCGTTTCCATTCAGTTTCCCAAGAATTAAAGGCTCATCTTTGACGATTGGAATTTTTGCAGCAATATTTAAGTTCTTACCAATTGGAGCCATACGTGCGGTCTTAAATTCTTCGTAAAAAGTTGTTTCTGTTTTCTCACCAAAAATCATGAAAGCGCTTTGAATATCAGTTCCGTTTTTCATGGCGTTTTGGACGGTTTCTGGTGATAAGAGGGTCTTTTGTTTTTGATCATAACCAGCAAGTCCGTAAAACGGGTCAACAAGCCCGCGGCGACCATCAGGAAGGTAAACAAGTAGGGCAGAATGCGCGCGGCTGTCTGTCACCATATTCCACTGAATGGAATCATAACCGCGTTGTTTGAGTAAAAATTTCAACATGCGCGCGGCATTATCGCACATGCCCAATTCTACATGTGTTTCAACGACACCTTCGGGAAACCTTAAAACGTCAGGTAAGCGTTGATTGGACACATAGGGTCTCAAGCGTAGGCCAAGATCTAGAGCAGGGTCTTTTGTTTCAAAACGATCAAACACAGCGCGAGCGATTGTGATGATTTCTTGGTCAGCCGTTGGAACAGGTTTTTTGTCCAGTGCTTCCTCAATGATTTGATTGGCTTTGTTTTTTGCCGTATGCGTTAGATAAGATTTTGTTGCCCAAAAGCCTATTATTGCGAGTAAAGCTGAGCAAAGCCCTAGAATTATGAGGGCGGATAAGATCTTTTTAAACATTGTACGGCCTATTTTGCTTTGTTGTGCTGAAATAAAACTAACTCTGTATAGCATGTGGTGAGGCTAATCTAAAAACCTTATAGTCCTAAGTCACAATTTTCTTGCATTAAGTTTTTTTAATGTGTTAAGAGTCGGATATTCAATTTTAAAGTGTGTGCAAAGCGTGGCAGGGGAACCTGTGTTATAATGTTTAAATGCGTAAAAAATAAATTTATTCTGATCTTGGCTCTTTTGTTGGGTTTTGCTGGTACGTATGTGTTTAGTTTTGCATCAACTGCAAAAGAAACGCACACAAAACCATACAAAGCAACGACTATTGACGAGTGTATCGAAGAAAAAGAGTGTGTTTGGTATAGTTTTAGTAGGATGCTTCAAATATCAACTCGTAGGGGAAAACCTAGACCAGAACAAACTATTTCTAAACGAGATTCTCCGTTAAAGATAACGATAGTTAGTGAAGAAAAAAAATATAATGAAGTGCTTAATAACTTTGTTGAAAATGTTTCTCCGTTATTTCCTTATGCTATTGAAATATCTGTCAAAGAGAGTCCTAGTGATAAGACTTACATTACAGATTCGAATAGTTATATTTTCTTTACAGACGATATAGAGCGCTCGTACGTAAAGCACGTAGGTTTTGCAGACGATCTATATTATTTTCATTTAAAAGAAAGAAAGTTAATTTATTCGCATGTAAGAAAAGAATATGCAGCTATTTATCCAGAAAATGGAAAGCCATCAGACTGCTCAAAAACTTCTCTATTTAACCCTAAAAGCTCTAATATTCTTGCTACCTATTCATACATTTCGACAGAGAATTCAGATGCATTAAAATGTTTTTCAATGGTTCTTTACAGCAATCTTGGACTAACAGGGCGATTAGATTTCATTCCTTTTAGTATCTTTTCTAGTGAGTATAAAAGTTTAACTGAGCTAGATAGATTTCTTATATTTTTACTCTACCAACCAGCGTTTAAGAGTGGCTATGACCATAAAAAAGTCAAAGCGGTTTTTGACGATGTGTTTGTTGGAGTACGGAATAAATTTTTAGCTATGGAGTAGATAAATGCCTGTTGATAATGATAGATTACAAGTAATTGATAAAGCTAAGTTATTGGTGCCGTCAGAAATAGTGAATTCTGCAACTGAAGTAGTGATTGACAGTTCTTTGTACCGTTTACACCAAGAGGTAGGGGATTATGCGTTTCAATTTGGTACTTATTCCCAAAATTTTTCATATAAAGTAACTGGTTATCAGGTTTCTGATCCAATAAGTGCTGGTACATTCTCAATTGAAATGAGTAAATATGAAAATGTTATTCTTGCGGTTGATGGTTTGGCTTCTGAAGTGCCATATGTTTTTAGTGATGTTTCTAACCCTGATATCGTTATGCAAGATACAAAGAATGTTTTAGACATAAATTTGAATGTGCTGGGTTTGAAGGTCGATGCGTTTAGTTCTGAAGGCGAAGCGAAGGGATTTTTGTCACAACTTATTGTTGGAAACCAGAAGCTTAAAACAAATTTTATTCTCACTAGAGGAGAGAGAATTGCTGATCTTGCAATTCACATAGAACAACAGCGTTTGACCGAGCCAGACTTATTTGGCATTGAAGTCGTTACCGAAGATAATTTTGATTACATGTTACAAAGCTTTCCAGACTTAGATGTCTCATTAACTGAGTTTGCAGAGAAGGTTAGTGCGCATTTGATGTACGATGCTACACTTTCTAACAATTATGATGCTCGTGAAGCTGCTGCTAAGGTTATTTATATTACATTGACGGGGGAACAGCTTTCTAATTCTGAATTGTATGATAGTGATGCGGCCCTTGATCAACTGATTGATGATGTGTATTTACAGCATACAAACAGTGGTACTGTGGAAGGTTTTTCAGGGTATACGGCATATGTTGGTGCAGAGCCTTTAGAAGTTAACAACACACCTCTACAAGATATAAAAACTGATGCAGAGTTAGTTGAAGCACTCACCGAAGCAACGTTTGTAGAGCAAGAAGGAACAATAATTGCTGAAACTAAGAAAGCTGAAGTTACAATAGAGAATGTAGATGGTTCTACTTTTAATGTAACAATAGACCCAGTCCAACACAAAATAGACATTTTCAATGGTGAATTTGCAGACGCAGAAATTAACGGTGTAATTTTATCTTCAAACACGGAAATTATTACTAATACTGATGGCTCTATCAACGAGATAACGAGTGCTCAAATTCAGGGGGCTGATGGCAACTTACACTTTTTAGAGCAAAGTAAATTAGCAGAATCAAGTGCCGTTCCTGAAAATGGCATTTTGCTAAAACAACATATTATTACAACTGACTCGCAAGGTAATTTTGTTGGGCAAGGTCAAAAAACACTGTTTGAGCGCGGTGATAAAATTCATGAAACGAGTGAATTTCAATTTACTGATGGTGGCGATTGGACTGTTCAACAAGTCATCAAAGAACCCGACGGCATGATCATCGACGAAAGTCCTGTTTATCATATCCCGAGTAGTGATCTTATTCAGACATTTCAGCTTATCGGCGGTACCGCTGGGTCTTTTCTGGCAGACAAGCTTGCGGATGGAGATGCGTTCAAATCGATTGCTTATAAGGCTCTTATCTCGACCATTACAGATCAGTTTGGGACATTCAGCGCATTCTTGGCTGAGGGCACGTCTTTGGATGGAGCAATTGATGCTGCGGGTGGCTTGAATGTTGAGAACACATCGCTAGATACACCAGAATTTAAAGAGACTTTTTATAAAAATTTAAATGCGGCGGTATCATCAACATTAGCCAATGTTATTGTTAGTGAAGTTGGAGAAACCCTAGGCATTGATGGTGTCGCAGGTGAGGTTCTTGAAGTGGCTGCTGGGACTGTGACAACTGGAGTCATTTCTGGTGGAGTGGAGCTTGTTTTCGAAGGCTTGGATAATGGCGTGTATGCAAATATTCTATCAGGCTCTTTTAACTTCAACGATGTCATAACAGTTCCAGATGTAATTAATGGCGGTGAAATAAGCGTTACTTTAGGCGACTATCTTCAGTTTCAAGTCTTTAACGCAATAGGCTCATACGCAGGTGGCCGTCTTGCTGGAGAAGTCGTTCAACCCGAAAGTACGCATGCCGCTATATTTGGTGCAATTGGTTCTGCTTACGCAGGTCTTGTTGGAACAGCTGTTGCGGGTGGTGCAAGTCTTAGTCTTGCTGTAGGTGCTGCCTTTTCTTCGGCAAGTTCCGCTCTTGCTGCTGGAGCAGCCGTAGGGAGCGTTGTCCCTATCATAGGTACTGCGATTGGCGCTTTCATTGGAACCATTGCAGGAACTTTCTTCGGTAATTTATTTGGTGATGAAGATATCCCCTCTGCATGGGCGCGCGTTGACTACGATGGTGTCGATAAACAATATGAATTATCCACGTTTTGGGAAAATAATGATGGGCAAATAGATATTTCGAATGGCTTAGCACAAAAAATGATTTCAGCTGTTAATGAAATACTAGATATATCTCATGGTGCGTTAAGGCAAAATTCTATCGCGCCACATGTGCAGATTGGTTACAGAGGTGATGAATATCGAGTGATGAACGTAGGCACTGGAGAGCAAAGAAGCTTTGATACTGCCAGTGAAGCAGTTTTGTATGGTGCTTTTAGTATTTTATCTGGCTTTGATATTGTGGGTGGACATGCAGTTATCATGCGTGCATGGCACAATTCAACAGCGCGAAATATTTATGAATTTAAAGATGACCTTCAAGTGGCGGAAGCATTTCAATTATATTTAGCTAATCCCACGGGCATTCTAGCCTTAATGATGAATGAGCCTGATAGTGAATTAGCACAAAATTGGGCTGCGATATTAACACGTGCAGCAGAACTAGAACTGCATTTACCGCATGAAAAAGATTTAGATGGTGGTTGGGGAGAAGTGTTGAATGCGCAAGGTGTGGATGCTGCTCTAATTCCTGATATTGACGGTGATAGTATTATTCTTACAAATCCAGAGACTGGTGAGGAAACCGTGCTTCATCACGTGATTGGCCCTGGATATGAAATTGTTCGCATTGAAGGAACTGATGGTAACGACATTATCGAAGTTATGGTTGATGGTAATAGTATTACGCATGTGGATGTGGGCGCAGGCGATGATATCGTTAATGGGAGCGAAGAAGATGACATTATTATCGGTGGGTCTGGAGATGATATATTAAATGGTTTCGGAGGCGATGACTGGCTCCATGGTGGATCTGGAGAAGACACTATAGACGGAGGAGATGGTCACGATTTGCTGGTGGGAGCACAAGATAATGACATACTTATTGGTGGTGACGGTAACGACAAAATATACGGTTATGATGGTGATGATGAACTAATAGCTGGCATAGGGGGGAACGATATACTCTACGGTGGTAATGGAAATGATAGATTATATGGTAACGGATATTCAGTTTGGTACTCTCCTTCGCAGGTTACGAATACCAGATTACACGGCGGAGCAGGCGATGATTATCTGTTTGCCTATAACCATGATTTTTCATATGGGGGTGCTGGTGATGATACATTAACAACTGGTGAATGGGGATATGGGAATACCTATGTTATAGGCAGGGGAGCTGGTCATGATACGATCATCAGCTCTTTTAGGGAAATAAATACAATCCAATTTGATAATACAATTGGTTATAACGAACTATATTTTAAGCAAGAAGATGCAGATCTTAAGATATTAGTTTTAGGTGAGAATCAGAGCGTTACTGTAAAAGACTATTTCTCAAGTTTGCCACCTAAGCTTAGTATAGAAGCGCATGAAGGTAAAATAATTGCGTCTTCGCGTTCAAATATTTTAGCTGCTGTTGCTAATGATGCAACTATCTCTGAAACGCCTACAGGACTATATAATTATATCTCGGATTCTGCTCTCGCAAATGCAGTAGATGATGCGGAAAGTGCAAATGTCTGGACTTCTCAAAGTCGATGGCACATTCAATGGGGGAATCAAAACTCTGAAAGCATTAATTCATTCCTATATTGGGTGAGTGCAGGTGGCGCAGGTAATGATACAATTCAGTCAGATAGAGTGAATGGCTTTCAAATATTTTTTGGTGACAGTGGAAATGACACAATATATGGCTACGAATTGGAAGATTTAATTGTTGGTGGTTTAGGAAATGATCACCTATATGGTCATGGTGATAGGGATAGAATCTATGGTGGCCATGGAGATGATTATCTATCAGGAGGGGAGCAGGATGATTTCTTAAGTGGTGGTGCAAGCAATGATCACCTAATAGGCGGATCGGGTGATGACACAATATTTGGTGATGACGGAGATGACCATATTGAAGGTAATATAGGAAGCAATTCTTTATATGGTGGAAGCGGTAATGATACGATCATAGCGAGTGGCTCCAATGGTTCTAATTCTCTTCATGGAGAAACTGGTGATGATGAAGTTACAGGTGGAAGCGGAAGCGATACGATATATGGAGATGAAGGTAATGATATACTGAATGGTTCTGCTGGTAATGATTGGTTAGATGCTGGTATAGGGCATGATGTTCTTATTGCAGGAAGTGGAGACGATTCACTTTATGGCGGCGAAGGGGATGACACCTATCATTATACCGCTGGGCATGATCGTATTATCGAGGTTGGTTCTGGCCTAGATACTTTGATATTTGATGCGTCATGGAATTTGGATGATGTGATTGTCGAGAATAATGTTCTGACATTTGTGAATAATACAACAGACTCAATAACCTTTAACGACATTAATCTGATTGAAACTTTTCGTTTTGATGGTCATGCTGACCTGACAGCCCAAGACATGTTGACTTTAAGGGATGAGACTTTCGTTGGAACGCTGGCTGTTGAGGCATTTGACGGTGGTGATGGTGTTGATACAGTTGATTACAGCGCAGCAACAGGGCGTGTAACAGTCAGGCTGGATAATGGCACAGGTGGGCATAATGAAGCTGCAGGTGATACATATATAAATATTGAGAATATCATAGGGTCTCAATATCACCATGATTACCTTTATGGCAATGATTCTGATAATCACCTACAAGCTTTGGACGGTTCTGATCGCCTTTATGGCAGCTTAGGGGCTGACATTATGGACGGTGGGGGTAATACGGATACAGTTTATTACAACTATTCGTATGAGGCGGTAGCCGTTGATTTACAAAGCTCAACACAGCAAATCGGCGGCTATGCTGAAGGAGATATTCTGATTAGTATCGAGCACGCGTATGGTTCGAACTATAATGACATTATTTCTGGAACGGATGGTTATAACCGACTCTATGGCAAGAATGGTAATGATGTTATTCATGGCCGTGATGGGGATGACCGTCTTTACGGTGATGGCGGTGATGATACGTTAACTGGAGGGCAAGGTGATGATGATCTATTCGGTGGTTTGGGCGGCGATACGGCTATATTCTCTGGAAATTATGCAGCTTATGTCATTACTGATAATGCGGGCGTGTTAACGGTGCAAGATACTGTTGGCATGGATGGTACTGATGAGCTAACAGATATAGAACGATTAGTCTTCTCAAATGGCGCACTTGAAAATGGTGTTTTTACATCTACGGCCAATAATTCATCCCCTATTGCTGTGAGCGACAATGCAACAATAGATCAAGATCAGGCTATTACTGTTGATGTTTTGATAAATGATAGTGATTCGGATAATGATCCGCTCATAGTTTCAATCGCTACGGCTGCTGCAAGTGGAACAGCCATCGTTAATGCGGATAACACGATTACCTACACACCTCATGCAGGTTTTTTCGGTTCTGATAGTTTCACGTATACTGTTGATGATGGTCTCGGAGGGAATGATGCAGCCACCGTAAATATCACAGTGAATGAAGTTGTAAGCGCTGATGACACTTTTGTGGGAACACTTACTGTTGAGGAATTTGACGGTCAGGATGGCATTGACACTGTTGATTATAGCGCGGCAACAGGCCGTGTGACCGTGAATTTGTTAAATGGCACGGGCACTCACCACGAGGCCGCAGGGGATACATATGCAAATATCGAGAATGTGATTGGGACGAACCATGCCCAAGACTCTCTGTATGGGAACGATGCCGATAATCACTTACAAGCGTTGGATGGTTCTGACCGTCTTTACGGGAGCTTAGGTGCTGACATCATGGATGGCGGTGGCAATACGGATACAGTTTATTATAGTTTCTCGCACGAAGCAGTGACTGTTGATCTTGCCAGTTCAGGGCCGCAGGTTGGTGGTTATGCAGAAGGGGATACTCTGATCAGCGTAGAACATGCCTACGGGTCGAACTATAATGATATTATCTCCGGTACAAATGGCTATAACCGTCTCTATGGCAAGAACGGTCATGATTCTATTTATGGTTTTGCAGGCGATGATCGTCTTTATGGTGATGGCGGAAATGACATGCTTTACGGTGGCGATGGTCTGGATGATCTCTATGGTGGATCAGGTGCTGATACGTTCTTCTTCGACGGAGTTTCTGCGTTCAACAACATTGATGAGGTTTATGATTTCAGTTTGGCTGAGAATGATAAGTTGGATTTATCTGATGTCTTGCAAGGATATGATGCTCTAACGGATGTAATTACAGACTTTGTACAAATTACAGATGATGGGACTGACTCATTTGTCTCTGTTGATGCAGATGGTGGTGCGGATAGCTTTGTTCAAATTGCAACGCTCTTAAATACAACAGGCCTAACGGATGAGCAGACGTTGGAAACGAACGGTGTGCTGATCACAATATAATCTGTGTCTCTTTGGCACACTGATGGCACATTTGGTATCAAAAAACAGCAATAATGTGCAATGGATTACAACACTTAATTCTTGCCAAGTCATTGTTTTAATTGTTATAGTCTATTGTGTTTTGTTGTTGTCAATTGTTTGAATAATGCTCATAACCTGAAGGTCGTAGGTTCAAATCCTACTCCCGCAACCAAGAAATCAATGACTTAGCAACTTTTTGTTAACCATAATCCTGTAAAATTGACTTACACACTACTTACACACTTTTGTACTGTGAAGGAAATTGCATTATGGAGACAACTCAACACACCCCAGAAAAATATCCAGTTCTAGGCGGCAAAGCCTATGTTTATAAACGTAGGCGCAGTAACTATTGGCAATGCGCCACCTATTTAGAAGGGTATAACCACCGCACAACAACTAAAGAAGAATATCTTCACGAGGCTATACAGTACGCTGAGGACTGGTATATCAACTTGCGCGGCAAGGCAAGCGTTGGCGTATTGGAAACGCCCGCCGAAAAGCAGGAAAAGCAAAAAGAAATAACTTTCCGCGAAGTCGCGGATCAATTCATCAAAGAATATTCCGTCATTACCGAAGGGCAGCGTAGCCCCGCATGGGTTTCTGGTCATGTAGGCCGCTTGCGTGTTCACCTCTTGCCGTTCTTCGGTGATTTGCCGATCTCAGAGGTCACAGGCGGCAAAGTACAAGAATACAGGGTCGTTCGCATGACCCCGCAAACAGAGAAAAATCCTCACGCAAAAGACAATAGACCCTTTAAAGAAGGCGCTATTCCAGCGCCCAAAACTCTCCACAATGAAATTGTGACATTAAGACAGGTATTAAAGACAGCCGTGCGCCATGGTTGGCTCACGTCAATTCCAGACGTTTCCAAGCCTTACAAACTTTCGGGAAAAGTTTCTCACCGCCCGTGGTTTTCTCCGGCGGAATATCAGCAGCTTTATAAAGCGACTAGAAAAAACGCAAAAGACACTCTGCCGCATTTGAATTGGGCGGCGGAGCAGTTGCACGATTATGTACTCTTCATGGGAAATACTGGACTTCGCCCAGATGAGGCGAAGAATTTGCAGCATCGAGACATAGAGATCGTCGAAGATTCTGCATCTGGCGAGAGAATTCTTGTGATCGAAGTGCGCGGCAAGCGCGGCGTTGGCTATTGTAAAAGTACAGCGGGGGCGGTGCGCCCGTATGAGCGGCTTTTAGGAAGAGCCAAAAAGAAAAAAGACAAAGACGGGAACCCTACTTATCCGCAGCTGTCGGATAAAGTGTTTCCGGGTAGTCATGTAAAAATGTTTCAAAACCTGCTTGAGCGGGAGGGTTTGAGGCTCGACCGCGATGGAAAGGCTAGAACATCTTACAGCCTGCGCCACACATACATATGTTTGCGCTTGCTGGAAGGGGCGGATATTTACCAAATAGCCAAGAACTGCCGCACCAGTGTCGAGATGATCGAGAAACACTATGCGGCGCATTTGAAGAACTCGCTAGATGCTTCCGCAATCAATGTGCGGAAAACGGGGTATTCTTTGGCTAAAAATCAGTCACCAAAAGAATAAGAAACATATGGGCTAGTTAACTGGTACAGCCCCTAATTTTTTTCATAAAAACCTTTATAATCCGCCTTTGCGGCAGGTTATAGATTGCAAACCATTGCAAAAATTTATAAATTTACTTTTTTAATAATATAATCAGGCAAAATATTGTTTACATATTTTCATAGTAAATACATGGCGTCCCGAATTACTCTTGAAGGCTTGGGAGAAGAGTCCTTTGCGAAATCTCTATCAACAGCCCGCGTTGATATGAACCCTCATCAGGTGGATGCTGCCTTGTTCGCGTTACAGTCGCCCCTCTCAAAAGGTGTAATCCTGGGAGATGAGGTTGGTCTCGGTAAAACGATTGAAGCATGTCTCGTCATCGCTCAAAAATGGGCTGAACGTAAGCGCCGTGTTTTGCTTGTTGTTCCTGCATCACTTAGAAAGCAATGGGAGCAAGAGCTGCGCGAGAAGTTCTCTCTTGATAGCGTGATTCTTGAAGCAAAGACTTATAA
>CAYGSA010000019.1:0-5244 GCA_964352375.1 uncultured Micavibrio sp. | reverse complement strand
GACTTATAAAGAACGATTAAAAGCAGGCACCCGCAGACCTTTTGAGGCTGAAAATGCAGTTGTTATTGCGTCTTATGAATTTGTTGCAGGTAAGGCGGACGAAGTCGCCTTGATAGATTGGGATTTAGTGATCTTTGATGAAGCGCACCGTCTTCGTAATGTTTATAAAAAGAATGGTTCTCTTCGGGCTAAGAAGCTCAAGGAAGCACTCAAGCGTCCTTTTAAGATGCTTTTGACAGCGACACCTCTGCAAAACTCTTTGATGGAATTGTATGGACTGGTATCGATGATCGATGACCATCATTTTGGTGACCGATATTCTTTCCAAACGATGTACACGGGTGCTAGAGCCAGCCCAGCGACTCTCTCAATACTAAAAAGCAGGCTATCACAAGTCTGTCAACGAACCCTGAGACGACAGGTCGTTGAAGCCGGACATATTAATTACACAAAACGTTTGCCTCGCACCTTTGATTTTGAGCCCGGGAATGAAGAGGTTGAACTCTACGAAAAGGTTTCAAAATTTTTACAGGATAAGAACACCATTGCATTTGGTGATCGAACCAACCACTTGGTAACACTGGTCGCGCGTAAAATACTCGGCTCTTCGACTTTTGCTATATCACAGTTTCTCCAAGGTATTATTAATCGCCTAGAAGCTAAGCGCCCTATCGATGAAAGCGCGTTGGAAGATATTGATATTGTTGATGAGCTTGCAGAAGAACTGAATGAAGACGGAGAAGAAACTGCTGAGCCAAAGATTGACCCTGAACAACTTGAAGCGGAAATCGCTGAACTTAAAAGTTACCGCGATCTTGCATATTCTATCGGCTCAAATGCAAAAGGCGAAAAATTAATTGAGAAGCTTCCTGAAATTTTAGCAGAAATCGTTAAGCGAGGCGGCCAAGAAAAAGCTGTGATCTTTACCGAGTCCGTCCGCACTCAAAAATATCTATATGACGTTCTAAACTCAAATGGATTTGAGGGGCATGTTGTTTTAATGAATGGTTCAAACAATGACCCAGAGAGCAAGACTCTTTATGCAGCTTGGTTGGAGCTCCACAAAGGTACCGATGCCGTTTCAGGATCAAAAAGTGCGGATATGAAAGCGGCGATTGTGGCGGCTTTCAAGGGCGATGGCAAAAAGATACTGATAGCAACAGAGTCTGGCGCTGAAGGCATAAACTTGCAGTTTTGTTCTTTGCTGGTGAACTTTGATTTACCTTGGAACCCTCAGCGCGTGGAGCAGCGCATTGGCCGTTGCCATCGGTATGGTCAGAAAATTGATGTGATGGTCGTCAATCTTCTTAACCGCAAAAACAAAGCCGAAGCCCGGGTCTATGAGCTTTTAGAGAAAAAGTTCAAACTTTTTGAAGGTGTGTTTGGCGCCAGCGACGAGGTTCTAGGAACAATAGAGCGCGGAATAGATTTTGAGAAAAAGGTTTTGAAAATTGTCCAAGAGGCTAGAAGCGATGAGCAGGTTCAACTTGAATTTGATATCTTACAGCAGGAAATGGAAGCAGATATAAATGCTGACATAATAAGTGCTAGGCAAAAGCTCATGGAGCACATGGATCAGGATGTAGTAAGTCGCTTGAAGTCACGTAAAGGCTTACTTGATGAAACTCTAGACGATTTTACACGCAGGTTATGCATTGTTGCTCGAGCCGAGCTTCCAGATGCTAAGTTTCATGGCGATGAAAGTCCTAGATTTGATTATAAAGAAAAAACATATACGACAGAATGGCCGCTTGCAGATCAGCAAGGATGGCAATTTTTTAGGCTGAGTGATGGAAATTTGGCAAAAGCCCTTGTAGATCAAGCAAAAGAACGTGACCTATCATCACGATTTTTAAGGTTTGATTACGCAGCATATCCTCATGTGTTGGCTGATGTAAGGAATTTAGCTGGAGTGTCCGGCTGGCTTAAATTATCCAAGCTAAGCATAAAGACGCCGCAAGCTGTCCGTGAACATATTATTGCGGCTTGTATTGCTGATGACGGTACCGTTATTGATCCAGAGACCGTCGACAGACTCTTTCTGATTCCGTCAGATGAACAAGAGCTACCTGAGATAGTCTTGCCTAGTGACACGCTATTATCTTTAGAACATGATCAGCGGGCTGCTATTCTAACAGAAATTCATCAACAAAATTCTGAGTGGTTGGACGAAGAAACAGACAAACTTGATGCATACGCTGATGACCTTGAGAAGGCTGCAGAAGCTGAAATCAAAGAGATTGATGATGAGATTAAGACCGTAAGAAAAGCATTACGTACTGATACGGTAATACCTATGGCAGATAAGCTCAAAGAAAAACGTCGAATACAGGGGCTAGAAGATAAGCGCGACAAAATGAAGCTCCAGACATTTGATCGCCGCAAAAAAATTCGCGATGAAGTTAATCAAATGCTTGATGATATAGCACAAAGCTTAGATGCCGAACCGACTATAGAGCCCCTGTTTTCTATTCGATGGGAAGTCGCAGCATAATGAAGATACGTAGTGTCATCTTAGATTTTGTGTTACGTGCGTTTACACCGTGGGTGGGTTTTGTAACGCTCATTAGCGGCGCTTTGGTGACTTATGATTTCACCTCTATGCGAGCAAAGTACCCAGATTGGCCGGGCTTATTTGATATATTAGAGTCTGGAGTTCTAGTCTTTATATTCCTTGGTTTTGCTCTTATCTCTGCTCTTCTTTCTTGGGCAATGACTAAGCGCCAAAAGACTTTGAGGGGTATGCAGGATGAAATAGACCAGTGCCGCGAGCAAATGGGTGAAATTGGCAATAACATTAAATTTTTATTTGATGGCCTACTTCTAAACTTGTCTAAGAAACTTAATTTTAAGCAAGATGATCAAGCAAGGATTTCTATTTATATTCATAACGAAGCAGATGGAAAATTTATACCTTGTGGGCGCTATTCCCCTAATCCAGAACTTCGCAAGCCGGGGCGCACTTCATTCCCCGATACACAAGGCTGTATTGCCAATGGGTGGCAACGCGGGTGGCACTACGATAATAGTTTTCCGGAGACTAAAACTAGACACCAAAACCATTGCGCTTCAAATTATAATATCCCTAAAGAAACGCACGATAAATTCAAAATGCTATCGCATGTCTATGCTGTCATGCGCTTTGATGACAACGCGGGAACGCCATTAGCGGTGATTGTAGTAGAGTCTATGAAGAATGATCAATTTGATGCAAACCAACTTCAAGCTGACCTAGAAAGTGTCGCAGATGATTTTGCGCAAATGATTGCAACATTAAGGCCACATATTCCTACCCCATGTGACGCTTCGGTAAGGGGGTTGTGATGGCTGAGTTAAAAGATGTAATTGCCTACCTCATAAAAAGCTATCCTGAGCAAATTCGGCATGAGCTTTCAAATGCGCGACTTACCAAAATGGTTTATCTGGCCGATTGGCACCGGGCGCTTAATGCAGATAAGCAAATAACTAACATAGAATGGTACTTCGATAATTACGGCCCGTTTGTTCACGATATTGAGAGGGAAGCAGCATTCCGCCGCGATATATTCTCAATCAATTTAGGCAGCAACATGCTTGGTCAGCCTAAAAAGTCGATTGTACTAAAAAACACGTCATACGAACCCGACATTTCTGACGAAGAAAAGGGCTCTTTAGATCATATTATTGAGGCTACTAAAAAATTATATTGGGATGACTTTATTAAGCTGGTTTACGCCACCCATCCTATAGCCAGCTCAGAAAGATACAGCTTTCTTGATCTGATCGAAAAAGCACAAGAATATAAAAAATTGAAGGAAGCGCGAGACAGTGAGTAAGAAAAAACAAAAACTAGAGCTGACATGGATTGGTAAAGATGACAAGCCAAAGCTGGAGCCCCGGATTCTTATTGAGGACCCTGATCTGTCATATCATGCGAAAGAGCGAAAAGCGGAAAACGATGTATTCGACAATATCCTTATCCATGGCGATAACCTTTTGGCGTTAAAGGCGTTAGAGGATGAATATACTGGAAAAATAAAGTGCATATACATAGACCCTCCTTTTAACACAGGACAAGCGTTTGAGCATTACGATGATGGTATAGAGCATTCAATTTGGCTCTCACTTATGCGTAATAGGTTGGAAATTTTACATGTATTGCTACATAAAGAAGGCACTATTTTTATTCACATTGATGATAATGAACTTGGGTATTTAATTTCTATTTGTGATGAAATTTTTGGAAGAAACAATAGGCGCTTTATTGCTACTTTTAAGCAAGGGTCGGCCACGGGTCACAAAGCAATAAATCCCGGCTGTGTCAGCACAACCAACTTTGTTCTGGTTTATTCAAAGGATCGCTTGGCGTGGGTCCCTAATAAAGTCTTCACGCCCCGGAAAGAAAGAAATAATAGATACGATAATTTTGTTATCAATAAGGAAAAACATTACTCTGAATGGAGTATGATAACGCTAAACCAAGCTTTTGCAGAGCACCATGGCGTCCCTGTTCGCGCAGCAAAAAAAGAGATAACAAATTATGAAGAGAAGTTAGATCAATTTGTACTCGAGAACTCTGATCGAGTGGTCCAGATTGCCTATCCCAATTATAATGCAGTCAGTGCTGCCGCTAGAGAAAAGATAGATGAATCTAAAGCTGACCCTGAAAATATGTATCATTTAGAACGTGATGGCTATTCAGATTTTTATCTAATTAACGGTAAGCGTTTGTTATTCTATTCAGATAGATTGCAAAATATAGACGGTGAGATGGTGGCCGCAGAACCTCTTACTACTTTGTGGGATGATCTTCTCTCAAATAATTTGCACAATGAAGGTCAGGTTAGTTTTCCTAAGGGTAAGAAGCCCGAAAATTTGATTAAACGTGTGATCGAACTTTCTACAAATGAAGGAGATATAGTCTTGGATTCTTTTGCAGGCTCGGGCACTACCGGCGCCACTGCACATAAGATGAAAAGAAGATGGATAATGGTCGAGCTCGGTGACCATTGCACAACTCATGTTGTTCCCAGGATTAAGCGCGTAATTGATAATGATGACAGTTCTGGCATTACTAGAGCTGTAAACTGGGAAGGCGGCGGAGGTTTTCGTTACTATCGTCTTGCTCCTTCACTCGTCGAAAAAGACAAATACGGTAATTGGATTATATCAAAAGAGTATAATGCCACAATGTTAGCTGCGGCGGTAGGCAAAAACATGGGGTTTATTTATGAGCCTGGTCTAGATGAAAGTAAGTATTGGAGG
>CAYGSA010000018.1:0-25169 GCA_964352375.1 uncultured Micavibrio sp. | reverse complement strand
TGTATAAAACCTCTGTATAAAATTAAGAGGGATTACACAAATTCATTCTAAGTCATTGTTTTTTAAGGAAATGGTGGGCGGTACTGGGATTGAACCAGTGACCCCTTGCGTGTCGAGCAAGTGCTCTACCGCTGAGCTAACCGCCCCACCTGCGTTTGTTACGCGTACGATAGGGGGATAGACTTAACGAGCTTTGGGAGGAAATTCAAGATTAAAATTATTCTTTGAGTAGTTCTTCGACTTTTGTTACCAGATCGTTTAGGTGAAATGGTTTTGAGAGCATGTGTTCGTTCTGGTTTTTTGTTTTGCTTTCATGTTCCATGATCATCGCTGCAAAGCCAGTTATGAACATGATTTTTATCTTGGGCCTAAGTTCCCTGGCTTTTTTGGATAGCTCCAGGCCATCCATGCCGGGCATCACAATATCTGTCAAGAGTAGGTTAAAATTATCGGTTTTTTTGATTGCATTCATTGCGCTGTGGCCGTCTGTTGCAGCAACAACCTCATGCCCAGCACGTCTTAATGCTAACGTTAAAAAGTTGAGCATCGCGTTATCATCTTCTGCGATTAAGATTTTTGCCATGAGTCTATTAGATGTAAAACCTGCATCAAAAGCAAATATTTATTCGTGTGGCTTGTGTGTTATTTTCACATCTATAGCTTTTTAAAGGGCGTCTATGAATTGTTTTGCCGCTATTTCCCAGTTGTAATTTTCTTTAACATGTTCATATAACTTGTTTTTATCAGTTTTTTTATTGGCCGAACTGGCCGCGATGGACAGGTCTTCATGTAGTGTGCCCAGGATGCTCTGTGTGATGATATCTTTGGGGCCAATAACGCTATATGCTGCGACGGGCAGGCCGCAGGCGAGTGCTTCGATGAGTACAATTCCGAAGGTATCTGTTTTTGACGGGAAGATAAATACGTCACTTGACCTATAATAATTTGCAAGTTCATGGCTCGTTTTTTTGCCTGCGAATATGGCATCTGGATATTTTGATTCGAGTTCTGCACGCACTGGGCCGTCGCCGACCAGAACTTTTGTCCCGTTCCATTTCATATCTAGAAAGGCTTCTAGATTTTTTTCGATTGCGATGCGCCCGACATAGAGTGCAATTGGTGTTTTGACATTTTTGAGAATTGTTTTTTCTCCAGGATGAAAAACAGAGAGATCCACCCCCCTTGTGAGATGTTTGATTGGTGTCTTGAAACCCCACTCTAGCAACTGCTTTTCCAGGCTTTTTGTGGCAACCATTAGGCCGCTTGATGGGGCGTGGAATCTTCTTACGGCGTTTATTGCGATCTTATGGACTTTGTTATAAAGGGGGGGGATCAGCCATGCGAAGCGTTTTGCGACGTAATCGGGGAATTGTGTATGATAGCAGGTGGTGAATGCTATTTTGTTTTTCAGGCAATATTTTCTTGCTGCCCATCCAAGTGGGCCTTCGGTTGCAATGTGGATGCGATCAGGCGTGAAATCGTTGATTAGACGTTTTAGGCGCTTATAGGGGCGAATTGCGAGCTTGATTTCTGGGTAGAATGGCATGGGTATTGTAACCGAGAAATTCGCAGGGCTAATGACATCGACGTTGAAGTTTTGTTTTTCTAGCTCATGGCACAGGTATTCATATGTCCTTACGACGCCGTTTACTTGCGGGCGCCATGCGTCGCTTATGATGAGAAGTTTCATAGACATTTCGGGCTTTCGGCTTTATTATGCGTCAAGAATTCCAACTGTTTGCATCCTCGGTCTGCGTTATAACTTTCACCTAGAATGAATGGATTTTACTATGTTTAAAAAAGTTATTCTATGCATGTTGCTTTTAATCTTCCCTTTTATATCTTCCTCAGGGATATTTGCGCAAGAGTGTAATCCACCTTATGAGATGGTGACCCGTTTGCATAAACCTGAGCCAGGGGCATATACGGTTTGGGATGCGGTTTATGGCGCGCCAGAATATGATGAGGCTTTTCATTCTGTTTTGCCTTTGAATGATGGAGGTGTTCTTGCTGTCGGAGAGAGGACCTCTGTTGATGGGGCTTCGAAGACAATAGTTTTTGTTACATTTGATCGTTTAGGGCGACAGCTATCGGAAACTTTTTTTATGCTAGATGGTTTGAAGGACGTTGTGAAAATTCTTAAGAGGCCAGAGCGCGGGTATGCTGTACTTGTGAATATTGTAAAAAATAATCGTGGTCAGGCGTGGCTCGGATTTTTTGATGAAGATTTAAAATTATTATCTCAAAAAACTATTTCAGAGAGCAATGATGAGGTGCGTGCTACGGACATAGTTCCGTCTGCCGAATTGGGTTGGGTCATTTCCGTGTCATTGCGTCGTGGGTATGGTGAAGGTGTGGATCGTATTGAAATCGAGAATGGTCGCGTTTATTTATTAGACCGTTCGGGGGCAGTTGTTCGTGAGAGGAGTTATAGTCCAGGCGGCAATAATCATATTTCGAGTTTGGCCGTATTGGATATCAAGGGTAAAGCCCGTGGTTATATCGCTACGGGGTATTTCGTTAATAATAATGGGAAGCAAATTGCCTGGACTTTGCGTTTGGATTTGAATTTGGCGTTAAATTGGCAGCGTGAGGCTAGTCGAGGAATATCGGCTAAATTTAATGTCGCTTATGGTTATCTTGATGACTATGTTTTGGCATTTGGGGATGTTGTGCCAGTGAATGGAAGGCCGACAGGAACGTGGCTTGCTTTGCTTGATGTTGATGATGGGAGCATACTGTGGCAGCGTTATTACTATGGAGAAGGTGGGACGCATGGGCATTCTGCGCGTGGGGTGTTTGTGAATGAGGATAATCTTATCGTTTTGATGATGATGGCGCAGGCTTTAACGAAGCCAACTGGTGATAAGGATGATTATTTACCAACAGACTATATGGATTATGCGCACTTGCTTACACTTTCCCCGCGCGGAATTACAATGAGTGGTGATACGTATTTCTTTGGTCTTGGCGCACGTATTGCACAGCTTATAGAAGGTATGAATGGTGAGCGTATTATGGCCGGGTATGTTCTGGTTTTGGAAGACGTTACGGGAGCGGAAGATGATAATAAAGATGCTGATTATCCTTTATTGCAGGAAGAGGGGCGTGTTTTTTTGCCTGATGTTGAGCTTTCTTCTAAGGCTAAAAAAGGCCTAGAGCTGTTGCAGAAGAAGATTAGTGTGCAAGAGGCGCAAGCGGTAAAAGAATTGGCTAAACGTGAAAATGGATTGATGAAAAAAGGTTGGATTGTAATTGGTGATAGACTGGACACGTACAAAGATCCATGTTCTAAGTAAAACAAATGGATAGCAATAATTTTAAAGATAATAATTTAAGTTTTGAAGTTGAAGGGCTTCACGAAGGACAGCGTGCAGATAAAGTGCTTAGTTCACTGTGTGCCGATCTTTCTCGTGCGCGTTTGCAGGGGCTTATTTCGAAGGGCGTTGTCTTGCTTGATGGTGAAATTTTGAAGCAGGCATCTTTGAAACTTAAGGCTGGGCAGATTCTGGATGTTATGGTGCCAGATCCAGATCCATCTGAGCCTGAGGCGGAGGATATTGCGCTTGATATTCTTTATGAGGATGATGATGTGATTGTCATCAATAAAGCGGCCGGTATGGTTGTTCATCCAGGTGCTGGGAATTGGAGTGGCACACTTGTTAATGCTCTATTGTATCATTGTGGAAAGAGTTTATCCGGGATTGGCGGAGTTGTGCGCCCTGGAATTGTTCATCGTTTAGATAAGGATACAAGCGGTGTTATGATCGCTGCAAAGAATGATCAAGCGCATCGACATTTGTCAGAGCAGTTGGCGGATCGCTCTTTGAGTCGTGTTTATCATGCGCTGGTTTTAGGTGTGCCGATGCCCATCAAGGGAACGATTGATCGCCCCATCGGGCGGCATAAGCATAATCGTTTGAAGATGAGCGTTATGAGTGGTTCGCCGCGAGAGGCCAGAACGCATTATAAGGTTCTGAAGAGTTTTGGTGAGGCCTGTTCGCTTGTAGAATGTCAATTGGAGAGCGGGCGCACACATCAAATTCGTGTGCATATGGAAGATTTGGGGCATTATATTTTAGGGGACTCTATGTATGGAGCGCAGCAAACTCAATTAAAGTCAAAATTTCAAAAAGAAAATTATAGCACTGATTTGATTGATAAAATCATATCTTTGGATCGTCAAATGTTGCATGCGAAACAGATCCGTTTTGTTCATCCTCGTACGGGAGAAGAGCATTTTTATGAGTGTGAATTGGCTAATGATATCTCTGAACTGTTGAAGTTTTTATAATATTCGATACGTAGCGCATGTTTATTTTTTTGGCCTATAGTTGGTTTATAAAATTTCTGAAGTTTTTGAAAGTCACGAGCCGGTGCTCTCAAAACATAAAGATTTTTGACCTTTTTTCTGATTTCTTTGGGTCAAACTTTGGGTCATCTTTGCTCTGCTATTTTGTCCCAATTTTTTGCAATGTGTTTTAACGTGAAAGGCTCGGTTAGTTCATAGAGGCTTATGGCCTTGTCTATGGTTTGGGCGGCGTTTCTGGCGAAAGGCTCTATTTTTGTTTCGATTGCGGTGCTTGCATTCAGATAAGGGATAGTACCGAAGGGGAGGACTAGGTTTATGCTGTGGAAGGCGTGGAGATCGTCGCCGAACGGGTCGATGTCACTTTTGTCACTGAGGGCGAGCTTTGTCTTTAGTATTGCGCCGTTTTGGAAGCGCTTTTCTAGCCCTAATTCTGCGCCGTGATCGCCTGCAATGAACTGCCCCGCGCGGATGTTGGCTGTTACATTATGTTTTGGGATGTCATACCATAGGTTTGCGAAGGCTGTATTTGTGATCTGGCCGCTTAGGCCCTGGTTTAGGACTGTTCCGGCGAGGCGTTTGTTAACGCGCCAAAATTCTAGCCCATAGGCCAAGCGAGAGTCGAAGGGGCGATATAGAATTTCTCCGCCTATTCCTGCGTATAGTTCTTCTAAATATCCGCCAAGCACTAGAAAGTGTATTTGTGGTGTTAGGCTTTGGGTTGTGCCTATGTATGAGTGCTCTAGGCTGAGCCGTACGTTAGAAAAGTCGGATAGGTCGCTGCGTATGGCGCTTAAGTTATTGGGGCGGAATTGATCGATGTTTTCGTTATTGCCTGCTAGATTGAAGCGGAAAGTTGTGCCGTTTATTGTGTCGAGGAAGGGGATGTCTTTTACGCCGAGCAGGAGGGATGATCTGTATAATGTTCCAGCATCTTCTTCGGATAGGCTGATGTGATTTTCGAGCGTTGTGTTGAATATTTCGCGCTTGCTTATACCTTTTGTTGGAAGAAAGATCGCTTCTGGCTCTATTTTGAGCCTTTTTGCAGATATACCGCTATTGCTCCAGAGTTCTTGTGGGCTTGTGGTGCGATTTTTGATCATATTGAGTGCTTCAGAGCGTAAAAACCGTATTGTTGTACCTTCTAATTGAAGTTTTTTTAGTGTAAACGCATATTCTTTAGCCTCTTTTATGAACTCTTCATGTTCGATTTCGATATATTCGATGACTTTGCGTAAGTGTTGCGGTGTGGGGACGTGATCGGGGATGTGGAGGGTGATGAAGATGGTTTTGCCTTGCATGTAAATTTGATCCACGCCGAGGTCATCTGCAGGTGCTTTATCGGGGAGGGCTCTTAGTGGGAGGATGAAATCATCTGTGATGTTTGATTTTTTGGCTTGATTATAGTGTGCGTGGTTGTATTTCCAGTTTTCTGGGTTTGCCTTGAGGGAAAGGCGTGCGGTGATTTTATCTTTGCCTTGTATGCCAAAGCCAGCGTTTATCCATTTTTTGGGTGCGTAGGATAGGCCTATTCCCCATGGTGAGGGGCGTTCGAAATTATCGTCTTGCTGCGTTTCTATGCTATAGTGGTCGGCGCCGTAATCGAGCTTTAGGGATAGGCCTTTTAGGGGTAGAAAGTATTCGATTCCTGCGAATATCCCTATATCTTCCCCTGTGAACCAGTCTGATGGGGTGTTTGGGCTTTCGCTTGTGAAGTCTCTGGGGGCGTCGAAATGGTCGCCGATAAATTTTAGCGGGTTTTTGAAATGGCTTGCAGTGCCGTAGCGGCCCCAGCCTAAGCCAGCTGTGAGATCAAAGTTATTGTAGCGTTTTGACGCGGCGATGAATTCGCCGGATTGGCGTCTGTGTCCGAGCGCGGATTGAACACCAAGTGCAATTTCTGGTCTGTGAGCATTTTCTTTGGCGAGTCTTAATTTGAAGTCGACGCCAGGGTAGAGGCGGTTTGCGCCTTTGAAGGGGTTTGAGACTTCTGCGCTTTGGCGGATATTGACAAAGAGCGGGTCTGCAATTTGTACGCCGACATAGCTGTGGAGGTAGGGATCTAATGTTGATATGCCAGCGCGCACTGTACCAGCTTTATCCATGCGTGCGCTTGGTAGTGTGTTTAGTCCTAGAAATCCAGTTAACATGGGGGAATGATTTAGTTCGGCTTGTGTATTGGTGCTCATGCCGAGAGACAGGGTAAGGCCAGCCCAAAAATACGCATTTTTATAATTTTTGTGTGTCATGGTGGCAGGTCTGCCAAAAAGGGTGGGATAACAATGTGCAACCATTGTACGCGAATGCGTGAGTATGTCAAAGTTAAGAATGGTTGCATTTCTTTTTGTATGCAATAAAATCTATTTTAGGTTGTGTGGAATTTTATGGTTCATGTTTTGTTTAATCCTTACGTATTTGTGTTTTTTAGTTTTTTATTTGGATTTTCCCTTCTTTCTATTTTTTTTGCGTATTCCAGAGGAAAACGTATGCGTTTTAATCTTTTGAGTGATGTGTTTGCAGCGTCTGATTTTGGGAAAGTTCTGTTTTCGTCAAACGGAAGTGTTTCGATCGTGAATGATCGTGCGGCTCATATATTGTCTTCTCTGATTGAAGGTGATGTATTTATGATGACGCAATCGCAGCTTCTTGATAATTTGTATGATTGTGCCGCTGATTTTGATGAGAGTATTCGTAATATGCTTATCGATATGGGTGATGAACATTCCGAGCAGTATTTTAAAGAGGTTATTTCCTTTTCTGAGGGGGATTTGTTTCTGGTCACAGGGCGTCCTGTTAACGATGACTATACTTTATTTACGTTTGTTAATATTAGTTTAGAACGTAAGCGCGAGTCTAATCTTATTCAACTTGATCTTATTAATCGGCATTTGTTTCAGGCGATGCAAGCTGCGACGAGTGGCATTATTATCAGTGACCCTATAGAAGACAGCCATCCTGTTATTTTTGCGAATAATGCTTTTTATGAATTTGCGAATTGTGATGAAGATGATTTGAAATCTCAACATTGGCAGATATTTCATCCTCTTTTTGTCGATGATTATGAGAAAGAAAAATTCGAACAGGCTTTCTCTGATTTTAGTGAAGTTGATTTGTCTTTGACAAATCAAGTTTTAGGTAAGCAGAAATACTATGATTTAAAGCTGACGCCTGTTTTTGATGAGAAGGGTGATCTTGATCTTTATGTCGGTATTGTGACTGATGTGACATTGCTAAAGCAGCGTGAATCTGAATATTTCCATGCCCAAAAACTTGATTCCCTTGGGCAGCTTGCAGCGGGTGTAGCCCATGATTTTAATAATATTCTCTCGATTATTAGCGGATACAGTATGATGATTTCCAAGCAGGCTGGTGAACATGACGCTATTTTAGGTTTTTCAGAAAAGATTAGTGCGGCATCAGAGCGTGGTGCTGGTTTAACACGAAAAATGCTGACTTTTAGCAGGCATCAGGTTGTCGTCCAAGATGTTTTTAATTTGTGTGAAATTGTGCACGAGCAGAGCGATCTTTTGGCTCCTTTGCTTGTTGGTGCGATTGATATGCAACTCTCTTTGGGAGATGAGCCTTTTAATGTTCGAGGGGATACCAACTCTTTGAGGCAAGTGTTGATGAACTTAGCGATTAATGCGCGGGATGCTATGCTAGGGGGTGGGGTTTTAAATATTGGTGTTGATGCCCCAGATATTACGGATATCCCTGAAAAAATTCATAAAAGAGTTCAGGCTGAGCATTATGTCCGTCTGTTTGTCAAAGATTCTGGAACTGGAATGGATGCTGAGACATTATCTAAAGTGTTTGATCCTTTTTTCTCAACGAAGGAAAAAGATAAAGGCACTGGTTTAGGTCTTTCTATTGTACATGGTCTTGTTAACGAGATGAGAGGTGCTGTTGATGTGCAATCCTCGCTTGATGAGGGCACAATTTTTTCTGTTTATTTACCGCGCAGTTTGGCTGAAAAAACCAAGGTTCTTAAGGGTGGATTGCAAGATCTTTCAAGCATTCGTCTGGATGGATTTAAAGCGCTTGTTGTAGAAGATGAAGCTGACATTCTGGATGTTGTTACACGTATGCTGGAAGATGTGGGAGTTGATGTTATTGGTGCATCTAATGGCACTGATGGCCTTGTTGCTTGTGATGAAAATGAGGGGCAATTTGATATTGTATTGACGGATGTCATTATGCCCCAAATGAACGGGGTTAAGATGTCTGAGCTTATCCACGCCTTATACCCTGATATGAATATCGTTTTTATGAGTGGTTATCCTGCGCAAGGTGATATGACGCCTGTCGATATTCCTGAGGGGTATCCGTTTATTGCTAAGCCCGTTGATTATGAGGCTCTTATTCCGATTGTTTTTCGAGTTCTTAATAATGATCACTCTGGAGATCGTGCTTTGTCGCATTGGCAAAGCTCTACATCAAAACCCCCTGATGAAGAAAAAGGAGTTCCACGTCATGAGCGTCAAGAAACGTGAAATGAAAGACTTAAATGTTTTGATCGTCGATGATCAGCCAGATACTTTGGCTTTGATAAAGAATATGATGAATGAGGCTGGGATTTCTCGTATTTTTGAGGCTGGAGATGGTCGTAAGGCACTCGATTTTATGGATTCTGCTTTTGATGTGGTCGATATGATTATTTGTGATTGGAATATGCCCAAGATGACGGGCGTTGAGCTCTTACGTCAGGTTCGAAGCGTTTATCCTGACATTCCGTTTTTGATGGTGACGGGGCGAGGGGATATGGATTCTGTGGTCGAGGCGAAGTCCTCTGGTGTTACGGGGTATATTGTAAAGCCGTTTTCCGCATCTCAGCTTGAGGCGAAGCTTCGGGTGGTTGCACATACGAAGCTTTTATAACCAGTTCTTTTCATTATCAGCGTCTTGGGCTATTCTGGTTTTAAGATGAGTGATCTTCATTATGATTTATGTATTATTGGTGGCGGCATAAATGGCGCGGCTATTGCGCGTGATGCTGCTGGCAGGGGCCTGACTGTTTTGCTGGTTGAATCTCAGGATTTGGCGGGGGCGACATCCTCAGCGAGTACCAAGCTTATTCACGGTGGTTTGCGGTATCTGGAGCAATGGGATTTTGCGCTGGTTAAAAAGTCACTTAGGGAACGTGAAATTCTTCTTCGTAATGCGCCGAATTTGATTTGGCCGATTCGTTGTGTGATCCCTAATTCAGAGTTAGTTAAACGGCCAGCATGGATGATTCGTCTAGGCTTGTTTTTGTATGACCGTTTGGGTGGAAAATCTGTTCTTCCGCCTTCAAGGAGTATTGATCGCACCCAAGACGATTATATACAGCCTTTGAAGTCAGAGTATATGGAGGGGTATGTTTATTCTGATTGTTGGTGTGATGATACACGGCTTGTGATTTTGAATGCCTTGCAGGCGACAGATCGAGGAGCGCGTATCTTGAATTATACGAAATGTATAGGGCTTGTGCAGGAAGAGGGACGTTGGAATGTCGATCTTTTGGATACGCGCTCGCAAGATAGGCTGAATGTCAGTGCCTCTATGGTGGTGAATGCGACGGGACCATGGGTTAACCAGTTTTTGGAGAGTGTAAAGCTTGGGCTGCGTGATCCTGATTTGCCCAAGACGCGGATGGTGAAGGGCAGTCATTTGATTATCAAACGTCATTATAAGGGCGAGCAAACGTATTTGCTTCAGCAGCCTGATGGGCGTGTGGTTTTTGTTGCGCCTTATGAGGGGCGTTACACGCTTATTGGCACGACTGAAGAGGACTATTATAGCGATCCACGTGATGCGATGATTTCCGAGGATGAGACGGCTTATTTGTGCGCGGCGTTTAATCTCTATTTTGATGAGGAGGTTAAGCCTTCTGATGCAGTGTTTACGTATTCTGGTGTTCGCCCGTTGCTCTATGATGGGGAGGGGAATTCTAGTCAGGTGTCTCGGGATCATTTGATTTATCGTCATGCTCGGTTTACAGCGCCTCTTCTTTCTATTTTTGGCGGAAAACTAACTACGCATCGTGTGGTCGCGGAGGAGGTAGTTGACGAGTTGATGCAGCTTTCTGGGCGGCACAGTCCTGCTTGGACAGCGCAAGAGCCTCTTATTGGTGTTGATGTCGGTAAATATGGTTGGCTGCCGCCAGAGTTGCTTACGCGGTATCGAAGCTCATATGGTGATCTTGTGGTTAAGCTCATAAAGGATGCAGAATGCTTGAGTGATTTGGGTCGGCATTATGGGGATGGGGTTTATGAGGCGGAGCTGGATTATCTTACAGCCTATGAGTGGGCGACGAGTGTGGATGATGTTATTTGGCGTCGTTCGAAGCTGGGTTTGTGGATTTCAGAGCAAACGATCGATGCGATAGAGGGGTATTTTAGTGCAGAAAATCCTAGCGATTGATGAGGGCACGAGCAGTGTTCGAGCGTTGCTCTTTTCTGAAACAGGTGAAGTGCTTGATGTTGCGCAGGAAGAGCTCGGGTTAATTTACCCGCATGATGGTTGGGTTGAGCAAAATCCGGAAGAGATTATTAGTAAGACACTGTCTGTTATGCGTCAGGTTTTGGAGCGCGTGGATGATTTGAGCACTGTTGTGAGTGCGGGAATTACCAATCAGCGTGAGACTGTTATTGTTTGGAACAGGCATACAGGTCAGCCTATTTATAATGCAATTGTTTGGCAGGATCGAAGAACGGCCGAATATTGCAAGCAACTTAAGGTTGAGGGTGTTGAGAATTTAGTTCGTGAAAAGACAGGCCTTTTGCTTGACCCTTATTTTTCAGCTACGAAGATAAAATGGATATTAGACACTGTTGAGGGGGCACAGGAATCGGCTTTGAATGGTGATTTATTGTGCGGGACGGTTGATTGTTATGTGATATGGCATCTTACGAAAGGCCGAGAACATGTGACAGATATCACGAACGCATCACGCACGCTTTTATACGATATTATTGGTCAAAAATGGTCTAGTGATCTGCTTAAAATCTTTAATATACAATTAAGCATGCTGCCAACTGTGAAAAGTAATGTTTCTGATTTTGGCGTTATAGAATCGGATGTGATTGGATTGAATTTAAGCATAAAAGGTGTCGCAGGTGATCAACAATCTGCTCTGATCGGGCAGGGGTGCTTTCAAAAGGGAATGGTGAAATCGACCTATGGTACGGGTTGCTTTATGCTGATGATTATTGGTGCGCAGGCTTTGCTTTCTGAGAACAAATTGCTTACTACTATTGGTTTTAAAATTGGAAATGAAATTTCGTATGCCTTTGAAGGCGCGATTTTTAATGCGGGGACGGCGGTTCAATTTTTGCGCGATAACTTTGGGTTCTTTGATAATGCATCTGAAAGTGAAGATTTGGCGCTCTCGGTTTCGGATAATGGTGGTGTTTACTTTGTTCCTGCGTTTACTGGATTGGGGGCGCCGTATTGGGAGCCAGATGCTAGGGGGGTATTGTGTGGTCTTTCGAGGGATACGTCTCGGGCGCACATCGTGAGGGCA
This sequence comes from uncultured Micavibrio sp., assembly GCA_964352375.1. Lineage (GTDB taxonomy): Bacteria > Pseudomonadota > Alphaproteobacteria > Micavibrionales > Micavibrionaceae > UBA1672. Next base: position 13,356 of record CAYGSA010000018.1, on the reverse strand, counting down.
GCCTTGGAGGCGCAGGCCTACCAAACACGCGATTTAATGGATGCGATGCGTGCGGATAGCGGGCTGGATATTCGAGTTCTGCGCGCAGATGGCGGATTGGTGGCCAATCACTTTATGTGTCAGTTCTTGGCGGATATGTTAGATGTTGAGATTCAGATTCCTAAAGTGCGTGAAGCGACGGCTTGGGGGGCGGCGTGTCTTGCGGGGCTTGGTGCTGGCGTTTTTGAGAATTTGGAACATGTTGCAAAAGTTTGGCAGAATGAAAAGACGTACAGATCAAGCATGAAACAGGATGAGCGTATCCGTCTTTATTCTGAATGGAAGGCGGCTGTGTTGAAGTCTTATTAATATTTTAGCCACAGTTTTTGTTCATATGTTTTTGGTTTAAAGGCCCGTTACGCTGCTTGCTTCGTTTACGTCAATGAGTAATGTAATATTGCCGTCTGTGTATGTGTTGAAAGTTTCACCGTTCACAACCTGTGTACCTGTTGTAAAATTACTGCCAGGCGTATTTATGAAATTTAATGTATCATTTGCGTCTAGATTGATTTCCAAGCGATTTGTACTGTCTGTCATTCGTACGACGTCTGAGTAGCGTAATGTTATTGTATTTGTTTGGTTGTTATCTAGATTTAAATGTTCAATATTTTTGACAAAATTAGGATCAATATTTGTGAAATTCAGGTTTCCTGCAATTTCAATGTTAAATTTATCGTATCCATTGCCTCCATTAATTTGAGATTCTGCTCCTGATACTTCCAGATGATTTAGGACGCCATTTTCTATGGTGAACGTGTCATTTCCATCTTCTGTGTACACATAGTGTTCGCCTGCGGGTGAGATTATGATGTTGTCATCACCGTCGCCTGATTTTACCAAAGTTGGATTGTTATTTATTTTGATATTATCGTCGCCTGCACCTGTAAAAATTGATGCGTTTTGCGTTGACACGGTCACTGTTGCTCCAGAAGGATCTCCATTATAGACAACATGAGATTCTCCTGGGACAGTGTTGATTTGTAATATCGTGCCTCCGCTCTGTGATAAGCCGTTTGTGTTTGCTTTTAAGATATCAAATGTGAAGTTTTTTGAAAAATCACCGAGTGTTGTGTTTGCGGTTATAGTGAATGTAAAATCGCTGTCAGCCAAGACTGTGCCATCAATATCAAAATCAAGCAGTCCTGTTGTACTATCAAAATTAGGTGTAGATACGAACTCTGAACTTGATAGGCCTGTTATGGTATAGCCCGTTACTGTGTTAAATGGGTCAGAGAATTCTTGTGAGAAATCATATGTAAATTCTGTGTTTGCGGCGCCTGTAAAGAATGCGCTGCGCGTTGGATTTGTAAATTTGACCGTGCGGTCAATCTGTTGAATGAAGGCATCTTGCTCTTCACCGCCTAACCTTGTTTCAAATGTAGGCTGCGTTGTTGGTTGATTTTTGCTTTGTTCGCTGGTTGTTGTTGACGCATCTTTTTTTGGTGCTGTATTTTTTGTTATATCATCAAAATCTGCGGTCGTGATGTCTTCGCTTGTTATTATTTCGGCGTCGTTTTCACTATTTTCAGTTTCGTCACTTTCGGAGGATTTTTCTTCAGAGCTTTCGTCTGGTTTTTGCTCTTCTGTTAAGTTGCCTGAATTTTGTGCTTCAGATTCTTCTTGAGATGTTGCGTCAATCTTTCCTTGTTCATTACTTTGTGCCTCTGAATTTTCATCAGGCGATGTGCCTTCAGATGTCGAACTTTTCTGAGATGTGTCGTTTGCGGCATCCTGAATAGAAGAGAAAAGATTTGCTGCTACTGTCGAGACACTCATGAATTTAGAAACAACTTCATTTGCGCTTAGGTTGCCCATCAGTTCAATTTCATTGTCTGAGCTGTTAAAGCGTGCAGTTTCGAATTGATTGGCTAGAGTTATACTGTTTCCTGCGAAGTCATGGAGTACGATTGCACCTTCAATGACCGTGATTTCGCCTGCGTCGACATCTCCTGCAATAATGGTTCCACGGATACCGATTGAGCCTGATGGGGTGTTGATCATGACGTCATCTGGATCGTCGCGTCCGATGAGGCCTGATGTGAACACGAATACGCCTTTCAGGACAGAGAAATTTGTTGTTCCCGATTGCGTGGCGGCGTCAAAGACATATTCATCGATGGATAATCTGGCATCTTCTGAAACGGCAAAAGTTGTTTCATCGACGAACACGATGTTGACTGCGCCACTTTCGTCAGTTTCAATAATGTCGCCTTGGAAAACAGGTGTGCCGAGGCCAACCGTTTCAACGGTTCCGTTTGCGCGGGTAATTGTTGCTGTGCCGGTGATTTCTTGAACTGCGCCGATGGGGGATGCGTCGCTGGCGTTTAGGCCTGAATCTGCATATTGCATTGGGCTTGTTATGAATGAGTCGACGAGTTCTGGTGTGAGGCGCATGCCGTCTGGGCCGATGAGATCCGGAGCGGGAGTGGTCTCGAAATATCCCTCAATTGTTATAGCTCCATTGTCGGTTTCTAAAATCAGATCATTGCCTTCACGTGATAGATCGGCATTTTGGATTATGCCCTCTTGCGGCAGACCTATGTGATCTTGGCCTGATGCGCTGAATTTTGTGCCCTCTGACTGCGTGGATGTGTTTACATCTGTTGCGTCGTAATTTTCAAAAACCTTATATGCCATTTTAATTTGTATCCCACACTTAAACGGTTTAACACGTTTGAAACGTCTAGTTTATAGTCCCTCCCCCATACGTCACAAGCAGTACGCTTACAGAAACGCACGATCTATGTTAATATGGAAATGGTTAAGAATGTATTACAAATTGAATAAAATATTAGATATATCTTATATCCTCTATGGGGCGGGCTTTTCCGCTTCGATGAAAACTTTTTTGACGAAGCTGAATTCGGATTTGATTTGTGCGGTGACGGCTTCGGTGGTGTCTTCTATAATTCCTGTTTTTAGGCCTCTTTTAAAAGTAATGCTTATTGTTACGATCAGGAATTCTGGCCCCATATGGAGTGTGAGGACTTCGTTTATCTTTTCGATATCATTGTGGGCGTTTGTGATTTCCTTGATGCGCTTGACGATTTCAGGGGATGCGCCTTCGCCAATGAGTAAGCCCTTTGTTTCATAAGCCAGCCATGCGGCGGTTAGAGCGAGGATCAACCCAATTGAGACTGAAGCCACACCATCCCACATCGGGTTGTTTGTGATTTGAGCGAGTAGAATGCCGATGAAGGCGATGAATAAGCCTGTCATCGCTGCGCAATCTTCGAACAGGACGACGAAGAGGGATGGATCTTTGCCGCGTTGCACGGCTTCGATATACCCGACAGGGCCGCGGACTTTGTTGAACTCCTTCACGGCGATATAGAGTGCGCCCGCTTCGAAGATCATGGCGATTACGAGGACGATATAATTTATGGTGGGGTCGTGGATTTCCGCGGGTGGGTGCAGGATGTGGTGTACGCCTTCATAGATTGAAATGCCTGCGCCGACGGCGAAGATTAATATTGCGACGACGAAGCTCCAGAAGTAAATTTCTTTGCCGTGACCAAAGGGGAATTCTGCGTCGGCTGGTTTTTCTGCACGTTTGAGGCCATAAAGTAGTAGGACTTGGTTCCCTGTGTCGACAACGGAGTGGATGCCTTCGGACATCATCGCCGCGCTGCCCGTGATGGAGGCAGCGATAAATTTTGTGATTGAAATCAACCCGTTCCCGATGAGGGCGGCGATGATTACCTTTTTTGATCCCGAAGCCATTTTACTTGCATCCTTTTCTTTCTCAATGCGTCGCAGCGTCGCTTACGTTTTAATATACGCTTCGCTTCTTGCTTCTGTTGAGAAGAAAAAACCAAGCAAGTAAGAATGAATTTTATAGTACAGTTCTTATTTTTTGAGGCAAGGTGGTTTTTTGTTGTGTTTTTCATGTATATTAGGCATAAGAATAAAAAATAATTCTATGAAAAGGGTGGTTTATGACTGATCAGGTACGTTTGAATGCTGTTTTGGAGCATGTGCAGGATGTTTTTGATTCTGTTCAAGACGATGTTGGTGCTTGGATTTCTGACCATATACCAGAGTATAAGACTGGAAATCATCCGGCTTTAGACTGCGCCGTTATTGAGTGTGTTGCCAAACAAATGTTACAGCAGTGTGAACTTGTTAAGCGTTTTAGTGAAGGCAATATAACTCAACATGGGATGGTTGCCGCATCTTTGGGGGTGCAGCAGGAGGAAAATCAAGATCATGGCTTTAATTTTGCGGTTCGACAATTTCCTGAAAATTATGCGCAGGCTTTGAGAGTCGTTTCAAACCGCAAAGGCACCTCGGGCACCTCAGTTGATGAGTATAATCTGCGAGCTCTTGGCGACATATCTGATGAGCAAAATTTGAATGTTGATACAGAACATGCGTTACGCGATCTTGCTATGCGTGTTGAGCGCAGTGCTCTGCGTGTCTTGTCTGCATTTATTGATCGTGAGGAGTTGGTGATGAATGCCCCATTATCTCCAGAGAATCAGGTGCATTTGCAAGAAACGCTTGCACGCCGCTCTGTGGCTAATCAGGAGAGTGTACTTGGTGGGCCAGAAGAGCCATAGTTTTTTAAGTTTTTCTGCTGCGCATGAATAAGTGCAGTATCATTCCAAGGCACATGAGTAATCCTGAAATATAGGGGAAGGCGCGGCCGACGTTCCAGACGACTGCGAGGACGGACATTTCGCCGCTGGGGGTCTGGGCGAAGGATGATTGGAAGAGTGTATACCCCTTATATCTTAGGGGGGCGTTCATGCTGATGGTGCTTTCCCATTGTGCGTCGCCATCATATATGCGTACGCGCGAGCTGTAGGCTTTTGCCATCTCAGTGCCTTGATAGGTGTCTTTTTTGAATTCCAGAAGCTCGATTTCGAAGGGGAGTTGTCTTTTTTCCCTTCCCAAAACAAATCGATACGCCTTGTTATTTATTGAAACTTCCGGGTTTTGTGGGATTTCTTCCAATAATGTATAGACTTCGTTATTGATACGCAGCGTCACGCCAGCAAGGTTGTCTTCGTCAGTTTTGCTTGCGGGGCTTTCGGTGAGTTGCATATGCTGCGCCATGCCAAGATGGTTTGCTGCTGCGTTTTCGCGGGCGCTGATTTTGCAGTTGCGGCATGTTTCGAGGATTTCGAGTGTTAGGCCTGTGCCTTCAATCTCAATGGTTTCATATTTTTTTAGGTTTTTATGCGCGAATTCTTTAATGATATCGCCGTTTTGGTCATATATGACGACAGTGCGTTTATGATAATCTGAGATGAATGATTTGCGATCTCCTTGTGTCAGGTCTAGATATCCTTCGCTGCTGAAGAGGGCGGTGAACAGGCCGCCTAGCAAGAGGAGCATTGCGCCGATATGAGTGATAATATTGCCTGAGTTTGCGGCCGTCCATGGGCTTTTGAAGAAAAGTTTAAATGCTAAGTTCAGGAAGATAAGTGCGATGAGGATTGGGAATCCCGGCAGCGGCACAGGGCCTAACCAAAGAACGGGATTGGCGAAATAGATTTTCGTTGCATCATAGAGGCCAATATATTTTTGCGCGATTGTACCTGCGATGAGACAGGCGATTATGAGCGGCAATGTATAGTGAAGCAGCGTCGGTTTTGACAAGATGTGAGCGAAGTTTTTGACGTACACGGCGCTGTGCTCTGCTTTTTCAAATATAATGGTGCCCGGGGGCAGAATCGAACCACCGACACAGGGATTTTCAATCCCTTGCTCTACCCCTGAGCTACCCGGGCATTTTGTGAACCTAATCACGAGGTAATAAGCTTATAAAAGAATGCTGCGGGCTTGTCTAGGGGGTTCTTTTAAAAGGTTACGCCGATGAAACGTTCGCCTAAAGGGGCGGTGCGGCGTTTACGTGTGATTTCCATTAAGCCAAGCTTTGTAAAGCCGTGAATTTGCACTGTGCAGGGATCGTTGAATGTTACATTATCTAGCTCTTTTAGGAGGAGGGCTTCTTCTTTTTTATTCATTTTTAAAAAGTCGATAATTACGATTCCTCCAAGATTACGCAGCCGCATTTGTCTGGCGACTTCGTAGGCCGCTTCCATATTGAGTGCGAGTTTTTGGCGTTTGTCGCTACCTTTATTGACGTCGATTGCGGTCAGTGCCGCGGTTTCCTGAATGATCAGATTTCCTCCATGTTGCAACAAAATGTAATCTTGGAACAGGGCTTCGATTTGTCCGATGATGTCGCGGTAATGCAGAAGAGCAAGGTCTTGCGTAGCGTCGTCTAGCTCCAATGGTGATATTTTTGTCATGAGGTCGGGGGCGAAAATGGAGCACCATTCCTCGGCCTGTTCGAAATGATCCATTGTGACGACTTCGATACGCTCAATGGAGTGAAGGGCTTGGTCGCTCAAGGATCGTTGGATTGCGTCGGGGCCGAGCGCAATTAAAGCAGGTTTGTTGCCTTGCAGGTATTTTTTTATGCCATCCCACATTTCTTTGAGAAGGCGTGCTTCACGTTGCAGGATTTCTGTTTGGAGATTCACGGCTGCGGCGCGCAAAATGAATCCTTTGAATGAATCGAGTGCATGGAGCATTTCTTCTAAAGTTTTGCGTGTTTCTGAGCCTCGTATACGCTGAGAGATGCGGTTTTTTTCCATGGTTGTGCAATAGATTAGAAAGCGGCCGGGAAGGGTTATGTCCATGCTCATTTGTGCGGTTTTGTCTTCTATTTGGTTGCCTGTGGGCCAGAATTCATCTTCTGCGCGAGCAATATAGGATGTTTTGGCTTGTACGGCGATCATGTCACCAGTTTTTAGCATTTTACTGATTGGTGTATCACCTCCCTTGGCGTAATGACCGTCTTTATCCTTGAAGCGCGTATCGCGATTAAATAATATTCCAGTGTTGTCGCCGTCAAGGTCGAGGAATACTGCATCAAGAGCTGCGTCGATGCGTGCGACTTTGGCGTAATAGATTGAGCCGTATCTTATTTGTTCGGCAGGGGGGTCTATTTCGAGACCTTCGATGCGGCCTTCTTCGAGGGCAACTGACCATATATTGTTTTCAAATTCTTCGATTAATATATCCAAAACAAGTCCTTGTGTGTGTTTTTTAATTTTTTATTTTAAATAGAAGTCGTGCCCTTTTAGGGCTTGCGCTACGTCAAAGATCGATAATCCTACGACGTTTGAATAGGAGCCTGATATGTTTGTGATGAAGCTTGCGGCGAGTCCTTGGATGGCGTAACCGCCAGCTTTTCCTTGCCATTCATTGCTTTTTATATATGTTTCGATTTCTTGTGCGCTTAGTTTTTTAAACTTTACGGTGGTGTCACACAGGCGCGTGATAATTTTTCCGGTATCTGTTATGACGCATAAGCCGCCATAAACATGGTGTTTTTCCCCTGAAAGCAGGTTTAGGCATGAGAGGGCTTCGTTTTCGTTCTCTGCTTTGGGTAATATTCTGCGGCCGCGGGCAACGACTGTATCGGCGGCGAGGATAAATTTAGTGGGGTTGTTCTTGGCTATTTCTTGCTCTTTTGATTTGGATAATGTTTTGGCCAAATCTGCCGGAAGCTCTTTTTTTAGAGGGGTTTCGTCTATATCTGCGGGAAGAATTTTGTCTGGCTTAAGGCCAATTTGTTCAAGAAGTTGGACACGTCTTGGAGAGGCGGATGCAAGGATAAATGGTTTATTTTTCACGGAAAATGATCCGACCTTTGGTCAAATCGTATGGAGTCATTTCTACGATGACAGAGTCGCCTTGAAGAACGCGAATACGGTTTTTACGCATTTTCCCTGCTGTGTGTGCAAGAATCACGTGTTCATTTTCCAATGTCACACGGAACATCGCATTTGGAAGAACTTCGGTGACCACACCTTTGAACTCAATTAATTCTTCTTTTGCCATTTGGCCACTTCCTTTTGCTTTTGCAGTGCGTTGCTGCGTTCCTAAAGTATATAAAATACTTGTTGTCTCTTGCGCTTGCTGAAAAAACAAAATCAAGTGACAATTTACTAATGTGTGTTTTGTATACTGTGAGAGCATACGGAAAGCAAGAGTTTAACGCAATGTGTGTGCTTTTCCGCTGTGGAGGACACAGATTAAGGTGAAAAGTCTGCGCGCCGTATCAAAATCGAGTTTAATTTTATTGGAGAGGCGATCTATGAGAAGTTCTGCTCCCTCATTGTGCAAGCCGCGGCGGCCCATGTCTATGGCTTCGATGCGTGATGGGTTTGCGCCTTTTATGGCTTCATCGTAACTGGTTACGATGAGGAAGTAATCCTTGATCAGGCGTTTATAGGGTTTTAGGGAGAGCACTAAATAGGGCAGGTCTGCTTGTTCTTTGTTCTGGATATGAAAGATCAGGCGGTTGTCTTCGATATAAAACTCAACGGTGTAGGGACCATCATCATCGCCAAGAGGCTGGAAGAAGCTGCTGCGTGCGAGGTCGCGGAGCGCGATGTCACAGTCACGTGCGATCAGGCCGCATCGCTGGTTATCTTCTTTCAGTACTATAGATTTTATGGAGCTTGATATATGGGCCATCAGGCGGCTTTTTTGGTTTCTAGGGCGTTTTTAAATTTTGTAACCCAATTTGAAATTTCCTTGTTGCGCGTTTTTTGTGTTGATCTATTGACGATTAATCTGGATGAGATATCCATGATTTTTTCGACTTCGATCATATCGTTTGCTTTAAGGGTTCCGCCTGTTGAGACAAGGTCTACAATGCGTTTTGCGAGGCCAAGGGTTGGTGCGATTTCCATTGCGCCGTTTAGCTTTACGCATTCTGTTTGTACACCGCGGGCGGCAAAGTGGCGCGCCGTTAAGTTTGGGTATTTTGTGGCAACACGGATGTGGCTCCAGCGCTGCGGGTCGTCTTTCTCTGCGTCTTCTTTGAGAATGGCGATCGAAAGGTGGCACTTGCCCAGCCCTAAATCGAGTGGGGCGTAGATTTCGGAGTAGTTGAATTCTTCGATGGCGTCCGAGCCGACCACGCCCAGATGCGCGCCGCCATAGGCCACGAAGGTTGCGACGTCGAATGCACGGACGCGAATGATGTCTAGGCCTGCATGGTTTGTTGTGAAGCGCAGTTTGCGGCTCTTTGGGTTTGTGAAGTCGTCTTCGGGATGTATATCGCAGCGCTCTAAGAGGGGCATGAGCTCTTCTAGGATCCGGCCTTTCGGCAAAGCGAGGATGAGTTTTTTATCTGTCATAAGATTGTTTTAGCGATTTTTGTGCAGTGCGGCAAGAAAAAGTTAGGTCTTTGAATTCTCATATTGTTTTTTAAAGATTGCCTCATATTTTTTTAGGTTGTGCTTAATTTCAAAATCAGAATTTTTAAATGCGGCTAAGGCGGCGTGATGTACTTTTGTATCTTTTCTTATTTTTTTAATATCCTCTTTTTTTGCTTTGCGAACTGCGAAGATACCTTTTTGTAAAAAGCTATGTTCTTGGTATTCGATATTCACTATTTTTTCGACTGGGATGTCGTGCATTTTAAAGCCAAAAACTGGATATATGCGTATTTTTTCTTCATAAAGCTCTATAATTGGACGGTTTAGAAAAATTTGATAAATAAAACAGCCGTAAATGTAAAATATTCCAATATGAGCCAATACCATGAATAAAGAGGCGATCGGTTCTGCTACTAGTGTTTCATTTATAAATTGGCTTATAGATAATTCCTTTTGTTTGCTTGCTTTTATGATGATGAATGTAATCGGCGCATAAATTATGAAAACCACAAGTGCCAAAAAGTATAGCGGTCTTTTATTAAGATAGATTTTATAGAAAGGTTTATTATTCACCACTCACCCGTGCTATATCTGCGCCGACATTGCCGAGTTTTTGGGTGATATCCTCATATCCGCGTTCTAGGTGGTAGATACGGTTTACGGTGGTTTCGCCGTCTGCGATAAGGCCTGCGAGGACGAGGGCGACACTGGCGCGGAGGTCTGTTGCCATGACTTCGGCGCCTTTAAGTGTTTCAACGCCGCGCACGATTGCGGAATTGCCTTGGACGCTTATGTCTGCGCCCATGCGCGCAAGTTCAGGAACGTGCATGAAGCGGTTTTCGAAGATTGTTTCTGTGACCATACCTGCGCCTTGCGCGGTGGTTAGCATTGCCATGAATTGTGCTTGCATATCTGTTGGAAAGCCGGGGTAGGGCTCTGTCATGATGTCGACGCCTTGCAGGCGGCGTTCAATGTCACGGTGTATGACTATATCATTGCCGCTTTGTTCGACCTCTATGCCTGTTTGTGAGAGGTGGCCGATGACGGCGCTGAAATCTTGGATACGGGCGTTTTGAAGCGTTACTGTTCCGCCTGTCATGCCCGCGGCTATGACGTATGTGCCTGTTTCGATGCGGTCGGGGATGATGGAGTGACGCGCGCCGTTCAGGTTTTTGACGCCTTCGATGCGGATTGTGTCTGTTCCGAGGCCTTTGATTTTTGCGCCCATTTTGATGAGGCATTCGCCCAGATCTGTGATTTCAGGTTCACGCGCGGCGTTTTTAAGGACTGTTTCGCCGTTTGCGAGGGTTGCTGCCATCATCAAGTTTTCGGTTGCGCCGACAGAGACTTTAGGGAACAGGATTGTTGTGCCCTGCAGTGCGCCGCTTGCGTTAATATAACCATCATCTAGCGTGATTTTTGCGCCAAGTTGCTCTAGTCCTTTTATATGCAAATCAACGGGGCGCGTCCCGATAGCGCAGCCGCCTGGGAGTGAGACTTTGGCCCGACCAAAACGTGCAAGAAGTGGGCCGAGAACAAGGATGGATCCGCGCATTTTACGGACGATATCATAGGGGGCGGTTTGAGTTTCGATCGCGCCTGCATTGATGGCCATCAGATCGCCGTCGCGTTTAATTGCGCAGCCAAGATATTCGAGCAGTTCGACTTGTGAATTCATATCACGAAGCGTATTTGGGCTGTTTTCGAAATACATGGATTCATCTGTGAGTAATGAGGCACACATGAGTTTGAGTGCGCAGTTTTTTGCTCCGCTGATGGGGATTGTTCCGTTCAATTGTTTTCCGCCGCGGATTTTGATTTTATCGAGTGCGGATGACTTGATTTGCGGTGTTATGGCTTGCTGGCTTTGGCCCAGGTTAAAGTCAGGGAATAGGGCGTTTGTTTGTGTCATTTGCGTTTTCATTGGCGGGTTATATCACCCCTTTTAGAATATTGCAAAATTTAGAGTTTGGGTAGTGTTACGCCGCGTTGTCTCATGTATTTTCCGCTGCGGTCTGCGTAGCTGGTTTCGCATGGAACGGATCCTTTGAAGAACAAGAATTGAGCGATGCCTTCATTTGCGTAAACGCGCGCGGGCAGGGGGGTTGTGTTTGAGATTTCCAGTGTGACGTGGCCTTCCCAGCCTGGCTCGAGCGGGGTGACATTCACAATAAGGCCGCAGCGTGCATAGGTGCTTTTGCCGAGGCAGATGACCAAAACGTCTTTGGGGATTTTGAAATATTCGATTGTGTGGGTAAGGGCGAAGCTGTTTGGAGGAATCACGCAGACATCGGTTTTACGGTCTACGAAGCTGTTGTCGGAGAAGTTTTTGGGGTCGACCATCGCGTTATCGATATTTGTGAAGATTTTGAAATCTTCCGAGCAGCGGGCGTCATATCCATATGAAGAGAGGCCATATGATATCGAACCGTCTCGTTTTTGTTTTTCGATAAAAGGTTCGATCATGCCTTGATTTTGCGCGAGGTCACGGATTTGAGAATCGGCTAAGATGCCAGGTTGTGCAGCCAGATGTGCTTCGTTTTCATTACTTGTTTTCAGTAGTGCCATCTTTTTTACTCTCTTTTGATTCTTGTTTTTCTGCTTTGGTTTTCAGCTTACGGCGTTTCAGGTTGTCACGCAAGGCAGCGGCGCGTTTGTCGATTTTTTCTTGTTGTTTGGACATTATTCTATTAAATATGTTAAGTTAAAGCGTTATTGTAGGGTGATAAAAAAAATGTTTCAAGATCCGATTATTCTTGTTGGCCTGCCGCGCAGTGGAACGTCCGTGACTGCGGGGGTTGTGGAATGCTGAGGTACGTGGGGTGGTGATGAGGAAGCTTTAGGTTGTGCGGATAAAAATAATCTTCATGGGTATTTTGAGAATACAGACCTGCTTGGTTCTATGATTACTTTTATTGATCCTGATCCGTATTGTGACATTTTAGGAGATGATTCTTTGGATGCTCGCCTGCGGAGAGAGGGGGGGCCAGAGTGGCAGTCCTGGTTTTTAAAGCATCATTATGTTTTGTATGATACTGATCGTGAAACGAGCCATGTTGTTGGTTTTTGTGAAGCTTTTCCAAATGCGAAATGGGTGGTTGTTCGTCGTGATAATGAAGGTATAGAAGCATCTCAAAATAGTGTTTGGCATAATGATCCTCCTGATTATATCAGTGATCACAAAAAAGAACGCTTAGAGCAGATGCAGCTTTTGCTTGATGGGCCTGCAGATACGTTTGAAATTTGGCCGTTTGAGGAAATGCGTTCACCTGATTTAGGCAGATTTAGAGACATGGTTGAATGGGCGGGGCTTGAATGGGATGAAGCGGCTGTGCGGTGTTTGGTGCAGCCTGATTTGCAGCATTTTGGTGCTGGTGGCTCTGGCGCGCCTGTTTTTGATTCTGAGTAAGGCCTGTTTTTTAGTCGTTTAGGTTATCAAACGGCCTTTTGGGATCTGTTTTTCCTTCGCAGTAATTTGGGTTACTCACTTTTTTCACTGTTTCGGTATCGATATAGAGGCAGAGCGTTTTTGCGATTTCATCGGCAAGCTTTTGCTCGATGTTTGATATTGTTATTGTCACAGTGTTTGCAGCGAAATCTATGGTACGTTTGATGTCTTTTAAGGGCACTCTGACGTCAGGGCAGGCAGTGTTATCAAAGGTTTTATCTTGATATATAAGCGTGATGTCTTTGCCCTGATATCCTTGGATTTTTCCGGATTTTTGAAAGGCGCCTGACATTGTGATGGACGCGATTTTTTCGGGCTCATTATATTTGGCTTGATCGATTTCGATGATGAGCTGTTCTTGCGCTGGTGGGGGTGTATAATCCATTATGGGAGTGTAGCATTAAACAGCGTGACAGCGCGAAATTTTTGTTGTAATTTGCCGCAATATTGGTAACCGCCGCGGTAGCTCAGTGGTAGAGCGCGTCATTGGTAATGACGAGGTCGACAGTTCAATTCTGTCTCGTGGCACCATTTTCTTCTTTACTGATATTCACTCAACTCCATACATATACACAAAGCCCTTGATTATCAAGCGTTATGTGTGCATGCTTGTTTACACAACTCCATGTAATCTTACCCAAAGCAACTTAATTATGGGGGTAATGGATGGGGGTAACG
>CAYGSA010000017.1:18230-28484 GCA_964352375.1 uncultured Micavibrio sp. | reverse complement strand
GTCGTATGGCACAAATTGAGGGATTCTTGCCTGGGGGGAAACAGAATGTTGTGTTGATCGAGGATTTACAGACTGATGGCGGGAGTAAGCGCATTTTCGTCGAAGCCTTGCGCGAAGCTGGGGCGGTTGTGGAGCATGCTTTTGTGGTGTTTCATTACGGGATTTTTGATGCCAGTGCGCAGAATATGAAGGATTTGGGCATTCAATTGCATGCGCTTGCAACGTGGTGGGATGTTTTGGCAGTTGCGAAGGAAGAAAATTATTTTAATGAAAGCACGCTGAGCGCTGCTGAGGCCTTTTTGAAGGCTCCTTTAGAGTGGGATGCGTGATGAAAATACATTTTCATACCTCTACAAACCCTCGGCCGCAGGCGGCGTACCGGGAGTTGATCCAGCGTTATGACGATCACCCGATTGGTCAAGCCGATGTGATTGTTGTGCTGGGGGGCGATGGCGCGATGCTGCGGGCGTTGCATGAATTTACGGATATTAACCTGCCTATTTTTGGTTTAAATCTGGGCACGCTTGGGTTTTTGTTGAATGAGTATAAGCAAAAAGATCTGGTTGATCGCATTGAAGCGGCGCAATCTTATGAAATTTATCCGCTTAGTATGGAGGCCACGGATATTCACGGCAAGGTTCACGAGAAAATTGCCTATAACGAGGTTGCTTTACTGCGTGAGACACACAGTTCGGCCAAAATTATGGTGTTTGTGAATGATGAGGTGCGCATGCCTTTGCTGGTATGTGACGGCGTTATGCTGTCTACGGCGGTTGGGAGTACGGCTTACAATTCCTCTGCGATGGGGCCGATCATCCCTTTGAGCGCGAATGTGCTGCCCTTAACGCCGATTAGTGCTTTTCGTCCGCGTCGTTGGCCAGGGGCGTTGTTGCCGAATACGTCGCGCGTTCGGTTCGAGATTATTCGCCCCGCAGATCGCCCTGTCAGTGTCTCCGCCGATGCAACAGAGATTCGTGATGTTGCCGCCGTTGATGTGTGGGAGGCGCGCAATGTTTCTTCCACGCTTTTGTTTGATGCGGACAATCATCTGGAAGAACGTATTTATCAGGAGCAATTTGCGCCTTAGCCCTTGCGAGGTTTCAAGCTTTTTAATTTGCGTTGCTGGGCGACTTCGTTTTCGATTTGATCGAGGCCTTCGGCAAGTTGCTCGTTGATGCTGCCGCCTTTTATAATTCCGCCTGCGGGGATAAGTCCCAAGCGTTCCGCGATGTATTGATAGCCCTCAACGAGGTCACCGAGATCTTGGCGGAAGCGGTCTTTGTCGAGCTTTTCGCCCGTTTTTGCATCCCAGAGGCGGCAATTATCGGGGGAAATTTCATCGGCGAGGACGAGGTATAGCTCTCCGTGTTCGCCCCAGATACGGCCGAACTCAAGTTTGAAGTCGACGAGTTTCAGGCCTATGCCTGAGAATAAGCCATTGAGGTAATCATTCACGCGCCATGCCATTGAGACCATTTCTTCAAGCTCGTACGGGTCGGCCATTCCAAATGTTACGATGTGGTCTTCGCCGATCAACGGGTCATTGAGTTCGTCTTTTTTGTAGTAGAACTCAACCAGAGGCTTGCGGAGGATTTCGCCCTCTGTCAAACCAAGACGTGTGCATAAAGACCCTGCAGCGATGTTGCGCATGACTAGTTCAATCGGAATGATTTCTACGCTGCGCACAAGTTGCTCGCGCATATTGATGGAACGTATGAAGTGCGTTGGAATACCGATGCCCTCAAGCTTTGTCATTAGATGCGCGGATATACGGTTGTTCAAAACGCCCTTCCCTGCGATCACATCGAATTTTTTACCGTTGAACGCGGTGGCATCATCTTTGAAATATTGTACGACAGTTCCCGGCTCTGGGCCTTCATAGATGATTTTTGCTTTGCCTTCATAAATTTTAGTGCGACGTGCCATAAAACTGCTTTCTTAAATTTTTGTTATGCATCATATAACGATGGATTTCACAATATTCCAGTGCTAGTAATAAGTATATTGTTTTTTTGCTACTGGAGATGCTGATTATGACTTCCTTTGATAATAGAGAAAAGGCGTTTGAGAATAAGTTCGCGCATGAAGAAAAAATAGATTTTGCTGTAGAAGCACGTTTGTCCAAGCTCTATGGGCTTTGGGCAGCGGAAAAATTAGGTATTACAGGTGAAGATGAGGCCAGCTCTTATGCTAAGGAAGTGATTGGTGCTAACCTTGAGGAGCCTGGCTTCGATGATATTTTGCGCAAAGTCCGCAAAGATTTCGATGCGAAAGGCCTCGATATTTCAGATCACGTGATGAAGGTTGAGTTGGATAATTGTTTGGCCGAAGCGAGAAAACAAATTTCGGAAGGCTAAAACGATGGCGATGGATGCAAGCACGATCGAGGCGATGATTTTAGAGGGCATTCCCGATGCCACTGTGAAAATCGAGGATTTGCGCGGCGATGGCGATCATTATGCGGCGTATGTGACCTCGCCTGCGTTTGAGGGAAAAAGCCGCGTGCAGCAGCATCAGATGGTGTATGCCGCGCTTCAAGATAAAATGGGCGGGGAGCTGCATGCTCTAGCGCTTCAGACTTCAGTCCCAGAATAAGGAAGATAGACATGGAAAATATAGTTTTTGATCGTATTCAAAAAGAAATTGACGGCTCTGATATTGTGCTGTTCATGAAGGGCAACGCGGTGTTTCCACAATGCGGGTTTTCTTCGATGGTGGTGCAGGTGCTCTCGCAGCTTGGCGTGACGTTTAAGGATATTGATGTATTGCAGGATAATGATATCCGTCAGGGCATTAAAGATTTCACGCAATGGCCAACTATACCGCAGCTCTATGTTAAGGGTGAGTTTGTTGGCGGATGTGACATTATCCGCGAGATGTATGAGGCAGGTGAGCTTCAACAATTAATGCAGGATAAAGGCATTGCAATTGCGGCGTAGAGATTGACTTTCCCGCCCCCTTCATTTACATATATTTAATGAAAGATACTCACGAAGACGACATCATAACCATTGAGCATGTTGTTCAAGATCGCCAGGATTTGATCGATTTCACGGTTTATGTTGCCGATGCAATTGATCCAAAATGGCTAGACAGTGCGATGATGTATATTGGCGGCGGCGAAAGATCCGGTAAAACCATTGTAGCGCAAGCTTTTTTTCATGCATTTGACGGGCTTAACCGGTTTTTGAGTGATCAAAATCCAAGAGATATTCCATTTGATGAAAAGTTTTATTTAGAAAGCAAGCCTGATGACGCTAAAAGCATAGGCGTTTCCATCGATACATCTATTAATGGTAGCGCTTATACGCTTATTTATCAATCTGGTAGGTCTTTCGAAAACTATGATGAGGAGCATCTTAGGAATAATCATGTTGCTGACAAGCCTTGGAATAAAATTGTGAGTATTGTGACGGGACTGGATATCTTGTCTAAGAAAAGTGAAGGCTCCCAACCTCTTCTTTATATGGATGTTGGTAATCGTATATTTGATCCTGATGGACCGCGTAAAATCACCTTAAAATTCAAAAAAAGTGACCTCGGATCTTGTCCGCGGTTTATGTCTTATATGGATGCGCTAACTGATACCCCTGATTATCAGCAGCCTGACCCGAATGTCTGGCGCGGCGCTGACACTTTGGATATTTGATCGTATCTCTTACATCACTAATCACACGTGCTTTCTGCTTTCATGGGCGGAACAAATTTCTTGTGGTTTTAGGATAAATATCCTATCATGTGTTTTTATTTCATATTAATTTATGAAATATTTGTTTATAGCAAAAAGAAAGAGGGGAAACGGACTGAACGAAAATTAAATAAAATCAATGGGTTATTATTTCAGACAAGCCTCCCGTCTAAACGAACTATAGGACTTTCAGATTACCGCGTGACCTTGCTGTGGCGGTAAATTCCGCAGGACATCATGAGGCCGAAGCCGATGAGGGCGGCGAGCATTGAGGTTCCGCCGTAGGAGACAAGTGGGAGCGGTGCGCCGACGACCGGGATGAGACCCATCACCATTGAAATATTGATGAACACATAGAGCGAGAAGTTCACACTGACGCCGAGCGCGAGGTAGCGGCCGAAATTATGCTTACATCTTAAAGACGTTCGCAGGCCAGTTACGAAGATCAGCAGAAATAGCGTGAGTAGCCCCAACCCACCGAATAATCCCCATTCTTCTACCCATAACGTAAAAATAAAGTCAGTTTGTTTTTCAGGAAGGAAGTTCAGGTGGCTTTGTGTTCCTTGCAGGAAGCCTTTGCCCTCTATTCCGCCAGAGCCGATTGCGATTTTGGATTGGATGATGTGGTAGCCCGCGCCGAGAGGATCGCTTTCGGGGTTCAGAAACGTGGTGACGCGTTGCTTTTGGTAATCATGCAAGAATTGCCAAGCGATGGGCACGCTGATGGCGGCGAGCGTAATTGCGCCGACGAAAAGCCAGATGGGGGCGCCTGCCATAAAGATGATTGACGCACCCGCCATGACGATCATCAGCGATGTTCCAAGGTCAGGCTGTAGAAGCACGAGGCAAACGGGTAATAAGATGATTATTGCGGGGATAATCAGGAACGTTAAACGGCGTGCCTGTTCTGGCCCTGCGCCGTGGAAATGCCGGGCCAGTGCCATGATGACGGCGATTTTCATGAGTTCTGAGGGTTGGAGCTGCATAAAACCGAGGTTAATCCAGCGCTGTGCACCCATGCCGACATGCCCTTTGATTTCAACGAACAGGAGCAGACCTATGCCCAGCGCATAGATCGGCCAAGTGAGGCGATACCACCATTTTATGTTGATTAAGGCGACGATGATCATACCGCACATCCCGACGCAAAAGCGCATAAATTGTCGCGATGCCCATGGATCGAATGACCCTGTTGCGGCGGAATAAAGCGATGCAATTCCAACGGCGGCGACACAACAAATCAGAAATACTAGCCATAGATTTAGCTTCGCGAGTTTTTGTGTGAACGTCAGTTCGTTTTCGATGAACATTGAAATAGCCATACTTAGAATACGCCTTTCAGTTTTGCTGGGTCGCGTCGCTGCGTTTCTTCAAGTAGAATTTTTGAAAGTGGCGCTGCTGCAGTTGATCCTCCTACTCCATGTTCTACAACGACTGAGCACACATAGCGTGGATTTCCGATTGGGGCGTACCCCACAAAGAGTGCATGGTGGCGTTGTTCATAGGGCAAATCCTCGTTTTTTACCCCTAACCTGCGCTGATCCTTTGTTATTCTTCTTACCTGGGCTGTCCCTGTTTTCCCGCCCATTTCCATGCCTTCTTCGTCAATGCGAGAGCTATAGGCAGTTCCTTTTTTGTTATTCACAACACGGTTCATTCCTTTTATCACTTGCTTGAGATGATGCTCTGGAATTCCTAATGACTGGATAATATTATCCTTTTGTATCAGGTCTTTATGTCTTTGTGAAATATATGGTTTAACCTCATTGCCGCCATTGACCAGTTGTGCGGTCATCACTGCGAGTTGCAACGGTGTGGTTAGCATATAACCTTGTCCTATGCTGGCGACAATGGTTTCGCCGTGCTGCCAGCGTTGCCCCAGCGCTTTCTTTTTCCATGCTTTATCTGGAATAAGCCCTGCTTTTTCTTCTGATATTTCAAGCTCGAGCTTTTGCCCTAAACCGAATAAATGCGCCATCTCAGCTATTTTATCTATCCCAACCTCTGTTGCCATTTTGTAGAAATAAGTATCGCAGGATTGCTCTAATGCGGTGGCAAGGTTCATTTTTTTATGGCCCCATTTTTTCCAGCAGTGGAATTTATGGTTTCCGTATTCGTAATGACCAGGGCAATTCACTGTTGTATGTTCATTTATTACACCAGCTTTTAAACCTGCTAGTGCGGTGATCATTTTGAATGTTGATCCGGGAGGATATTGCCCTGAGATTGCTTTGTTGGTTTGGGGGCGCACAGGGTTATCCCGTATTTCGGCCCATTCCTCGTTTGACAGGCCACGCACGAACATATTGGGATCAAATGAGGGATGTGAAGCCATGGCATATATTGCACCAGTGTGTACATCCATGATCACGGCGGAAGCGCTTTTGTGGATGCTGAGGGCTTCTTGCGCGAAGCGTTGTAACTCGCCGTCAATCGAGAGCGCGATGCGCTCGCCAAAGACCGCAGGTTGGCTTTTCAGTTCTCTCACTTCACGCCCGACGACGTTGACTTCGATTTCTGATGCACCTGCTTTGCCGCGAAGTTCCGCGTCATATACTTTTTCTATGCCTGTTTTGCCAATTTTGAATCCTGGCAATCTTAAGAGCGGGTCTTCTTCTTGCAGGTCATTTTCTGATGGGCTGCGGACATATCCGATGATGTGCGCTGTCGATTCTCGGTATGGATAGTTTCGTGTCTCGCCTCTATCGATCGACAAGCCGGGTAAATCGGGAAGGTTTACTTCTATTCTCGCGACCTCTTTCCATGTCAGGTTTTCTTTGACTTTAATCGGTATGAATTTCGCGCTGCGTAAGACTTGTTTTAATACGGCGTCGATGTCTTTTTGTTCTATATCTATTATTTTTTTTAGGCTGTTTAGTGATTTCTCCACGTCTTTTGCCTGTTCTGGTACGATTAAGGCGCGGTAGTTTTGCGTATTAATCGCCAATGGCACACCAAAACGATCAACAATTTGCCCTCTGGATGGGGCGAGCATTTTGATGCTGATCCTGTTTTTATCCGAGAGTGTTTTGTAGCGTTTTTTCTCAGCGATTTGGAGCCATGCCAAACGTCCACCCAGAATACACAGTCCGAAGAGTTGTAGCGCGCCGATAAAGAATGCGCGGCGGGAGAATATTTTATCGCTATAATTGTCATGAAACATATGCTTTACCTAGCCTACGGCAGTATACTGATCTTGCTGATCAGGCAGTAATTTATGTGATAAATGCATGGCGAGGCTTATGAGTGGGAACATCAAGACTGACGCGATTATTGTTAATGCGGACGCCGTGATTGGCGACCATTGCCAGTATATCAGCCCAAATATCAGCCATTGTAAAAATAGCGTTACAATTATCGCGCCAGTAAAGCCCAGCCAGATCACAATGAAGGGCTGACTCGTTAAAAACACCCTTTGGCCGCTGACGCCTTGGCGCAAGAGTAAGAAGATGACCGAGCTAATCCCGATTGGCCAACCGCTTAGTGCATCAAAACAGACCCCAGCTGCAAAGACGAGCATCGGCGGGATTATCATAGGCCTGTAGATCGACCAGTAATATATGGCCATGACTGTTAACGGGATGTTTAGGTCACTGACTTCTGATGATGTAATGAAGATGATATTCAGAATAAATAACATGAACATAATGATATAAGGTACGCAGAAGCGCCCTATTGTTTCTATCTCTTCGTAAAAGCTGTTCATCTTATTGCTCATCCTGTTTTTGAACGATGCGTACGACTCGCAAGGTATTGAAATCAGCGAAAAGCATAACTGCGAGTTTGCCATCGTCTTGCTTTATTACCTTACCAACGGGCAAGCCCGCAGGGTATACACCACCATAGCCCGAGGTGAACAGTCGCGCACCTTGGGCTATATTACTATCTTGAGGGGCGTGTATCAGCATTGGCCTGTGATTGTTTGCACCCGCCATTATAATGTTTTGCCCTGTATCTTCGAGCACGACGGGGACGCGAGAATTTATGTCTGTCACGAGCAGAATTCTGGAGGTTTTTTCACTTGTCTCAATTATGCGTCCAATTAGACCATCGCCCGAGAGGACTGCCGCCCCTTTTCTGATGTTTTTGTTTTTGCCTGCGGTAATGAGCAAACTTTTTACAAATGCGTTTCCTGAGTCGGCAATAATGCGAGCGGAGATATTTTCATATTTTGGATCAACTTCAAGATTTAAGAGTTCTCTGAGAGATTTGTTTTCGGATTCTAACAGTAAAGCGGTTTGATACCATTGTTGGAGACGCTGATTTTCTTGCTCTAACATCACCTTATCAGCCTGAACTTGGGCGAAGCCTGTGATATCATGAAGCAGAATTGACATTTTTTGAAACGGCAGCCCCACCACTGATAGAACTGGTGCAAAGAGATCAGATATGAATGCGCGTGTTCCGTCCATTGTGCTCGGCTTGGCGGATGACAGTATAATCAACGTAATTGATACAATCATCAGGATACCTGATGTAAATGAAGATCCATCCCATGGCAGAGGTATGTACCGTGCGATTCCTCTGATCTTGGTTTTGCGTTTCATTTGATTTTAGTATGTCCCGATCAGAACATGCCTTAGTGACTTTCCTGCTTCTAGCGCGTGACCTGTTCCGAGTGCGACACACGATAGAGGGTCGTCAGCAAGCGTTACGGCGAGACCTGTTGCGTGGCGCAGGACAAAGTCAAGGTTTGTTAGTAATGCGCCACCGCCTGTTAAAACAATTCCCTTATCAACGATATCGGACGCTAATTCTGGGGCGGTGTGCTCTAGTGCGACTTTTACGCCTTCTACGATTTGCCCTACCGGCTCAGCGAGAGCCTCGGCGACTTGGCGTTCGGTAATGATGATCTCCTTTGGCACGCCGTTCATCAGGTCGCGTCCACGGATTTCCATTGTGCGGCCTTCGCCGTCACCAGGGATACAGGCAGATCCAATTTCTTTTTTGATTCTCTCTGCGGTGCTTTCACCGATCAGAAGGTTATGGACGCGGCGGATGTAGGCGATGATCGCCTCATCCATTTTATCGCCGCCAACGCGAACTGAGCGCGCATAGACAATGCCACCAAGCGATATAACTGCGACCTCAGTAGTTCCGCCGCCTATGTCAACGACCATGGAGCCTGTTGCTTCGGTTACTGGAAGTCCCGCTCCGATTGCAGCGGCCATGGGTTCTTCGATCAGGCCGACTTGGCTTGCGCCTGCGCTTTCGGCTGATTCCTGGATTGCACGGCGTTCGACAGCTGTTGAGCCAGACGGTACGCAGATAATCATTTTTGGGGATACAAAAGATCGGCGGTTGTGCACCTTGCGGATGAAGTGCTTGATCATGGCTTCGGTGACTTCGAAATCAGCGATGACCCCATCACGCAAGGGGCGCGTTGCTATTATGCTGCCCGGGGTGCGTCCCAGCATTTGCTTGGCTTCGTCACCGACGGCGAGCGTTTGTTTCTTACCTCCAATGATTGAGATTGCGACTACGGACGGCTCGTTTAGAACAATCCCTTGATCTTTTACATAGACAAGCGTGTTCGCCGTTCCTAAATCGATCGCCATATCGGCGGACATAAATCCAAATAATTTTGAGAACATGATTGTCTCTTACCTACTGCGTGTAATTAATTTATTTAATATTTTAGTCATATCAGAGTCAGCAATGCAATGCACCTGCTGCTTTATTATGCACATCACTTGTCAACAATGCTTTCTTTTTTATCTGTGTCCTTTGCGTAATGCACACGGTATAGTGGCTCTTCAACATGGAAAGAGGCTATGGAACACGCACATGCTTTAACACATTTAGCCACGGTTCTGGCGGCAGCTTTAATTGGCGGAGCTGTTTTTCGTAAACTGAAGCAGCCTGTTTTGGTTGGATACATCATCGTCGGCCTTATTCTTAGCCCTTCCGTTTTGGGGATTGTACAGGGGCAAGAAGAAGTAGCCTTGCTGGCTGAACTTGGGATTTTGCTTTTACTTTTTATTGTGGGCATGGAACTTGACCTCAAGGCGTTTCGTTCGGTCTCTAAAATTTCTATTATTACGTGCGCCGCGCAAATCGGAACGGGTCTTATTGCCATGTGCTTACTGGGTTTGCTTTTTGGGTGGCCCATGAATCGTTCTATCTTGCTTGGTTTTGCTGTTGCGCTGAGTAGCACGGCAGTTGCCCTCAAGATTTTGGAAGAAATGGGGCTTCGTAATACCAAGATTGGCCAGTCCAGCGTCGGTATTCTCGTTGCACAAGATTTAGCTTTCATTCCCATGGTCTTGATCATTGGCTCGCTCAGTAGCGGTGCAGGTTTTAGCTATTGGGGACTTCTCAAATTAGGGATTGCCATTGCATTTATGGCAGGGCTGATGTTTTTACTGACGAAGAAGCCTAAAATTTTTCAAGGCCTCTGGCTGAAGTTTGAGGCTTTAAAGGCTGATGCTATGAAAGGGCAAGTTGCAATCACGGGGCTTGCGTTTTGTTTTAGCGCTGCGGCGGTTGCAGGTTTACTTGGCATTTCTGCCGCTTATGGCGCTTTTCTAGCTGGTATTTTGCTTGGGCAGACAATGGGGCATAAA
>CAYGSA010000017.1:0-18220 GCA_964352375.1 uncultured Micavibrio sp. | reverse complement strand
AACGAAACCCATCTTTGATGTCACTATTATGGTGTTCTTTCTCTCTATTGGCCTGCTGATTGACTTGAAGTTTTTATGGGATAATCTTCTTGCGGCCTTTTCGCTTTTGTTTATTACGATGCTTTTGAAGACGGTTGTGAATTACTATGTCCTTCGATGGCAAGGTATGCCAAAAGAAGAGGCCTATGTCACGGGGGCTGTTTTGGCGCAGGTCGGGGAATTCTCATTTATTCTGGCGGCCATTGGTTTGGGCGCAGGAACGATACAACCGGATGGCTATAAATATGTTGTAGCTGTTATCTCCCTCAGCTTACTCGCAACGCCATTATGGCTCTATCTGGTAGAGAAGCGAGGAATCTTAAAGCATCTGGACCTTAAAAAGGTCGTTCAGAAAAGACGTAAACGTAAGAAAAAGCTTGCTAACAAAGCGAGTGAGACCGTTTAAAGTTTTATGAGTATTGTCTTAAGCGGATACAAAAATGTATCTTCTTGTTTTCAAACCTGTTTGTGTGTTTTTATGGCGATGAGCGCTTCTTCGCAATCATCAAAATAAGTCGTATCATCGCCCCGCACCTGATACGTTTCGTGTCCCTTACCCGCCAGAAGTACGACATCATTTTTCTGCGCTTTGCCGATGATGAAGTTTATGGCGTCTTTTCGATCTGGAATGACTGCATATTTATGCGATTTAGGTGCTATGCCGCCTAATATATCACTTATAATATTCTGGCTTTGTTCGGAGCGTGGATTATCGTCTGTCAGAACCCAGAAATCTGAAATTTCGCTTGCAATTTTGCCCATTTTGGGGCGTTTTGCTGCGTCTCTATCACCGCCGCATCCGAACAATACCAGCAAATGTCCGCCGCGCTGCAGGGTGACTTCTTTGAGCGTTTGCAATACGTTTAGCAAGCCGTCTGCGGTATGTGCATAATCTACCAAGACCCTATAAGCTTGCCCCGCTGTAATGCTTTCCAAACGTCCTTTTGGCGCTGCGCAAACAGATAGAGTATTTTGAATGTAGTTTTCTGAAATCTCCATATAGCGCAGAGCGCTTGCCGCTGCTTTTATATTAGAGAGGTTAAACTTTCCTAACAGTTGGGTCGTGAACTCAATGGGTTCTTCTTTAAAATCTTTTGGATATATCTTGTGCGCATTACCTTCTTGCATAAACCCCAGCTTTACTTTTTTATATTCTTCGAAGGTTTTATGATAATCTAAATGATCTTCTGTAATGTTCGTTAAAATCTTTACATCGTAATTAATACCAGAAACTCGGCCTTGATGGATGCCCTCTGAGGTCACCTCCATTACAAAGTGCGTTCCCCCATCTTTTATATGATCGCGCATCATTTTGTGCGTGTCTTTTAGCTCTGGTGTAGAGAGGTCTTTGTTTCCCGAATTCAATGTTCCCAAAATAAAGGGTTGATGGCCGGCGGATTTCAGAACTTCTCCAATTAGGTACGCTACCGTTGTTTTTCCATTTGTTCCTGTTATACCAATTACATTAAGGGCTTGGGATGGGTCTGCGGAAGAATCATGGCTTTTAGGATGCTTAATCAGATATTCCTTTGAGTTCTTCTTGAATAAAATCGCGGATTTCTGATTCTGAGGTTTTGCTGAATTTTTGGTAATGCTCTCTTGCAAGCTTTGAGGCATTTGACGCGCAGCCCTCTTTTATGTTTGCTACGTCGAGCTTATATTGCATATTTGAGCGACGCTCCAGGATTTTCTTTCTGATGTATTCTGGGCGTGCTTTTGGATCTACTGCTCTGGCTTCGGCAAATAACTCGTTGGCTACAAAATCGAGAGTTTTCAAGAATGTGGGATTAATCGCTTCGCCGCCGCCGATGCAATGACGGTGATAGGCATATGCGGCTTCGTTCATGTCATAAAACTGCATCAAAAAATCAAACTTTTTTGCAGGGGCAGAGACGGCAGGTGGGCTGAATGCCACAACCAGTAATGCTATCAATAAAATACGGATGATGATTCTTTCTGTGATCTTTATGATAAGCTTAAATTTTCGTAATAGCGAGAACTATATCCCAAGACTTCGTTTTTCTGGCTTAGAATCAGATCAAAACAAAAAGCCGCTAACAGTTGGTTGCGGCTTGTTTAACAATTATACGTCAATATTCTTTAGCCCTGACGTGCCTTGAAACGCGGGTTTTTCTTGTTTATCACGTACACGCGCCCTTTGCGGCGAATAACGCGGCAGTTACGATCACGGTTTTTTAATGTCTTTAACGAATTAGCAACTTTCATTTCTTATAATCCTGCTTAGAGCTTATTTGTGTGGGAACATAGCTATGTACAGAACCTTTTGTCAAGCATTTGATGAAAAAAAGATTATCTCTTGAGCATTGCTTTTCCCTAATGAAACAGGTCATATTAGAGAAATAGAATAATCGAGTCTTGAATTCATGCAACCGCCTGAGCAAACACAGAAAAAATTTAAGAGAGCAGACGTTATTATGCGTCAGGGTGATGTGGGAGATATTGCCTATATTATCGAAAAAGGCAAGGTCGAGATTACGATCATACAAGATGATGGGCGTGAGCTTAATGTTGGTACACGCGGCGAAGGGGCGATGATTGGCGAGATGTCGCTTATTGACAATGCGCCACGTACGGCCACGATTACAGCGATTGAAGATTGTGAGTTGTTGCAAATTAGCAAAGAGGATTTCTCTCGCAGGCTTGCGGCGGCTGATCCTGTATTGCGGATGACGATGCAGGTTATCATGACGCGCTATCGAGATACGTTGATGCGCGCCGATATTAAGCAAGACAGGGAATACACCTCTGCGGTTGAACATTTGGAGCGTGAATATCTGGATAAGAATGATGCCGTCGACAAGATACGTATTGCTAACGAATTTAAGGATGCGCTTGGTACCGATCAGGTTAGCCTTCATTACCAGCCTCTGGTTGATTTGCATACAGGCGATATTTACGGCTTCGAAGCCTTAATGCGGTGGATGCACCCAGAGCGTGGCTTCATTTCCCCTGCTATATTCATACCAATTCTTGAGGATAACGGACATATTCTAGAGGCGAGTAAATGGGCTTTCCGCGAAGCTTGCTCAGCTCTTAAGCGTATTCAAGGGAGAACCGGATACCATCGCGAGCTTGATATGAGCATTAACTTCTCCAGTGAAGATTTTTCCTCGCCTGATTTCATTGAGAATATCTATACCACTCTAAGTGAGACGGATGTTAAGGCCGAGAATATTCATCTTGAAATTACAGAACGTCTTTTGATGTTGCAACCCAGTACGGCGCGCGATGTTTTGGATATGTGCCGTAAGGCGGGGATGAATATCTCTATTGATGATTTTGGCACGGGGTATTCCTCTCTCAGCTATCTTCATGCCTTTCCGATTAATACGTTGAAAATTGACCAGAGCTTTGTTCGTGATATGCATAAAAATGAGAGCTCTCTGGAGCTTGTGCGCTCGATTATTTCCTTAGGGCAGAACCTTAAGATGTCGATTATTGCGGAAGGCGTGGAGCAAATTGAAGAGGCCCACTTGCTTCGGGATATGGGGTGCCACTATGCGCAAGGGTACTTCTTTGCCAAACCCATGACTGAAAGCGACGTTATTGAAGCTGTGGGCACCTGGGATAATCAGAAGATCTAGCATGCTCCCTTGATTTTTGTATAGTTCGTTTGTATTTTTTATTTTCAAATTTTATCCTTCTTGCCCTTCTTTTGTTTAAATACTTCGCTGCAATATTAGGATAATATTCTTATTCTGTCAAGGCTTAGTGAATTAATTTCATCTGCCCTCCCCTACTTCTGCTCCGCCACAAACACGCCATCCCAGTCTTTTGGGAGGCTGGATTTTTCTAAAATTTCTATGCGCTGGATATACATTTCATAGAATTCGGGTGCGTTTGGTTTGCACTGGTCTGCGCGCTGTTTGGCGGTTTTGAAATCTTTTGCTTTGTATGCCGTTCGCATTTGTGTGTGGAATGCACTCCATGTCTGGAAGGCTTCTGTTTTTGCCATATCCTCGTCGCCGAAGAGGCCGAAAATTTTGTTCGATTGTTTTTTACCGACGACTTTTACGAGATCAAGCTCCAATATAGCCAGACCTTGTGCTTGTATGGCTGTTTCTTCGCCGATTATGATGGGCACGTTGTATGTTTTTGTTAGCCCCTCAAAGCGAGAGGAGAGATTTACCGCGTCACCCAGTGCAGAGTAAGCAAAACGCTGTTTCGATCCCATATTCCCAACGGCGCAAAAGCCTGTATTGATCCCTATTCCGACGTGAAGAGGAATAGAGTCACTGCCTTGTTCTTGAGCGCGGATGCTGAGGCTCACGTTTATAGGCTCTAAAGCTGCTTGCATTTTTAGGGCAGCCAAACAAGCTTCGCGGGCGTGATTTTTAATATCTCGCGGGGCGTTCCAAAAGCTCATCATCGCGTCGCCGATATATTTATCGACCGTACCTTCATGCTCCATGACGATATCTGTCATTCTGGTCAAAAATTCGTTGATAAGCGTAATGATCTCTTCAGGGGAGAGGCCTTCAGAAATTGCTGTGAATTTGCGGATGTCTGTGAACATTACACTTAGTTCCCTGTTTTCTCCGCCGAGTTTTAGTTTTTCCGGATTGCGCTCCAAATCGCGCATGACGTCAGGTGCAACATACATTCTAAACGCTCCGCGGATTTGTTTACGGAGGGATTCTGCACGAATATAAGACAGGATTGTCGAGACGATAAAGATTGTGAGGACGGCAAGAGAGGGATAGACAGGATCAATAAGCAAGCCATATTCGACATAAGCGACATAGGCGCTGAACCCCGCTATGCCGATTATAGCTGCACACAACATAACAGATATGATCATGCCGACAAAAGGCGCTACAATGATAAAGAATGCCCCTACACCAAGGATGAAAATGGCCTCTACGCCTTGGGTGATAGAGGGGCGGAGAAGGTAACTGCCTTCTATGATTTGCTCCAAAACATTGGCATGGACTTCAACGCCAGGCCTGAACGGTTGCAGTGCGGTGCTGCGAAGGTCTTTCAGGCCTTCTGCGCTGGAGCCGATCAGGATGATTTTTCCTGTGACGGCGCTGGTTGTTTCTTGGTCAAAATTTTGATCAAGAAATTTGTAAGCCGATATGTAGTCTGCTTTCATGCAGTCAAACGTGTTATTTTTAATGTCCTGATCGTTACAAAAATAACGATAATGCACATATAATTCAGACTTGCTCTCTACGGGTATGGATATTTCATCAACAAGAATACGGTAATTGGTATCAATGATGGCACGCTCTTGTTCCGGAACTTCTGCGATTTTCAGTGTGCCTTTTCTGCCTAGCTGCGCAACACGCAGGGCTTCGAGGCTGAGGGATGGATAAATTTTCCGGCCATCCGTGAACACCATTCCAACGCGGCGCAGGACTCCATCTGCGTCAGGTTTTGCCATGAAGCTGCCGTTTCCTGCGGCGGCTTTGGAGAGTTCTGGCAGATTCACTGCGGCGGCTTTGAAGGGGGATGCGTCTTCCAAGAACGTTTGTTTAACATTGCTGCGGGCGAGAAGCTTATTTTTGTTCAAAGGTGTTGTGTTGGCTCGGTTTTCACGCCCATATGTAAAGGCGGTAATGAAAATTTGGGACTCTTTTATGGCCGCGGCGAATTGCGCGTCATGACCAAAGCTGTCTTTCTCGGCGAAGACACCATCGAAGGCGATAGCTTTTGAACCTTTTTCAGTAAGGCTTTTGACAAGAGCCGCAAGCACGTCCCTTGACCATGGCCATTGCCCAAGCTGTTCTAGTGATTTTTCATCAATATCCACGATCATGACTTCACCGGTTCTTGGGCGTTGATGGGACTTATTAAACTCATCGAAGACGGCGTTTTGAAGTTTTACACGTATAGGGTGGTTTGAGCCGCTGAACGCTACTGCGGAGATTAAAAGAGACAGTAACAAGAGTATATGCAGGGCTGTGCTTCTCGCGAATTTCATTTAGCGCTCTCGTAAAGCGCGGTTAAAGCCGCGATATATAGGCTTCATCAGGAAATTTAGAATGGTGCGTTTGCCTGTTATGACCTCTATGTCAGCGACCATTCCCGCGGTGATCGGCAGTGGCTTTACTTTAGTGCCGAGGTAGGTTTTGTGGGTTCTGACCTCTACTTCGAACATCACATTACCTTCGTTGTCGGTGACGCTGGTGGCGGCGATGCGGGTCAGCTCACCGTCTAATGCGCCGAAAATTTGGGAGTCGTAGGCTGTGACTTTTACTTTGGCGGGCTGACCGACATTAAGGAAGGCGATGTCTGTTGGCTTGACCATGGCGACGATTTTCAGTGTGTCGTTCGAGGGTACAATTTCGACGAGCTTCATCGCAGGCTCAACGACGCCGCCGATGGTTTTGAGATGGATTTTATTGACGACGCCATCAACCGGAGCGCGGATTTCCGTGCGGTCTACGCGGTCTTCCATAGATCGGAGATTTTCTTTGAGCGAGGCGATTTGCGTTTCGACATCATTGAGCTCTTCTAACGCCTGTGATGTGAATTTATCGCGTTGTGCCTTGCGTTCGTTTTCGGCGGAGGCGAGTGCGGCTTGCAGGCCTTTTTTCTCTTGCTCGCGGGCCTTGATTTGGCCGCTAATGTCTGCGCTTTCCCGCTCTAGCCTGATTTGATCCAGTTTTGGGGCGGCACGCTCTCGTACCATTTCTTTTGTGATGCTCAGTTCCTTGTTCAGCAAACGGCGGCTTTCGGTGAGGCGGTTGATTTCGGCGGTGACTTCGGCGTCATCAGCCTGCGCCTTTTTGATATTTTCTTCCTGAATTCTGAAGGCGGCTTGTAATTCTTTTTGCCGTGACTCATAGAGTGCGCGTTCATTTTCAATGGTTTTGGAGAGTTTTAATTTTAGCTCTTCGGGGACGGTGAAGGGTGCGTTTTGCGCCTCAGCTTTCAGGCGGTATTTTTTGGCTTCAAGGCTCAGGAATTTTGCTTCTGTGCCGCGTTCTTCGGAGGAGAAGAAGACATCACTGATGCGCAGGAGGATCTGACCTTTTTTGACGGCTTCTCCCTCCTTGACGAGGATGCCTTTGATGATACCGCCTTCAAGGCTTTGGACGATCTGGATGTCTTGGGACGGTGTTACTTGCCCCTGCCCGCGGGTGAGTTCTTCGACCTCGGTGATTGCGGCCCAGATATAGGCGAAGAGCATCAGAGCGATAATTGCGCAGAGAATTATGAGCGCGGGCTTTGCGGGTTTCATTTTGTGAGCGGCGCTGAGATGTTCTTGATATTGTTGATCAAATTTGTTCATGCGCTTACCTTTACTTCACCGCTATGGAGGGCGCCGATGACCTCTTCGCGTGGGCCGTCCATGATGATTTTCCCCTGATGCATAAGGATCAGGCGGTCAACCATTTGCATCATCGAATATTTATGCGTTACCAATATGAGTGTTTTTCCTTCTGCCTGCTCGTTTACAAGATCGCAGAAGGCTTCTTCGGCTTGTGTGTCCATGGCGCTGGTTGGTTCATCACAAACCAGCATTTTCGGGCTGGTGATCATTGCGCGTGCAAGTGCCAAGCTTTGGCGTTGTCCGCCTGACAGGAAAGAACCGTTTTCACCCACTGGTGCGTCGTATCCCATGGGGTGGCGGGCGACGAATTCGTCAACGCCTGCGGATTTGGCACACGCGAGGATTTCCTCGTCTGTTGCTTCGGGATTAGAGGCGGTGATATTTTCGCGGATGGTTCCTTGAAATAATACGATATCCTGCGCGATATAGGCCGCAGCGTTTCGAATATCTGCGGGATCAATCTGGCGGGTGTCTGTGCCATCGGCGAGGATCACGCCTTCTTGCGGTTCATATAATCCCAAGATCAGCTTTGCCATCGTGCTTTTGCCCGAGCCGACACGGCCGATCAAGCCAACGCGTTCGCCTGCGTTTATATTGAACGAGATGTCTTTGAGCGCCATGTTGGAGTCGTTTTGATAAGAGAAGCTTACATTTTCAAAGCTGATTGCCCCTGAGAGATCAGGGCGACGGAGGAATTCACGTCCTTTCGGGCGCTCGACATTTGTGCGCATGAGCGAGTCTAGACTTTTAAGAGCGCTGCTAGCCTGGTGATATTTTGTTAACAGATTTGCGATTTGGCCAATGGGCGCGAGTGCCCTGCCCCCTAATATCACACAGGCGATTAGCCCGCCTGTTGTCATGTCGCCGCTTTGAACGAGATACATACCGTTCAGGATAATCATCACGGACGCCGATTGTTGTACAAATGTTGCAATGTTGACCCCCAGTGCGGAGAGCATGCGCGATTTTTTCGCGAGCGTTGCGTCTTGCGCGATATATTCGGCGTAGCGCGCGCGGAAGCTGCTGTCGGCATGGTTGGCCTTGATGGTTTCAAGAGCGTGGATTGTTTCAACCAATATTCCGTGGCGCGTTTGCGCCGCCTGCATTGATTGCCGAACAAGTTTTTTGAGCGCGAGTTGAATGGCGAGGCCAATCATAATGACCGTTGCAATAAGAGCAACGATGATGAGGGCAATATTTCCGCCTAATTGATAAACGAAAAACAGGAAGAAGAGTGTAAAAGGCAAATCAACAAGGACTGTTATGGTTGCGGAGGTTAAGAATTCACGCACCGAATCAAAGTCACGCAGAATATTGGCAAACGCGCCTGCCGATTTGGGACGTTCTGCCAGTTTGATGTTTAAAACATGGTCATAAATATGATTTGCGGCGAGAATATCGGTTTTTTTGCCTGCGAAATCAATTAAATATCCGCGGATCGTGCGGAAGAGGAAATCAAAGAGGAACGCGATGAGTGCCCCTATCCCCAAGGCCCAGCCTGTTTCGATGGCGTTATTGGGGATGACGCGGTCATAGACGTTCATGACAAAAAGCGGGCTGACGAGTGCGAAGAGATTAATGAACAAAGACGCTACGATTGCAAAGGCGAACACGGCACGGCTTTGCGCGACAATGGCCCAGAACCAATGCTCCTGGTTTGCCAGAGGATCGTTACTTCTCATTCTCATTCCCCAAATCCAGCATGATGCTTTTTAAGTTCCCTGTTGAGGCCAGAATAGCGTATTCCGCCGATATCATGTTGAAAAAATTATCATTTTTCGTGAGTTTTGCGTTGAAAAGTTGGCTTTCAGCGCGCATGAGGCTGAGGAGACTGATGCGGGAGCCTTTGAATTGCGCCTTGTATGAGGCGAGAAGATCTTCGTTGAGTTTTACGCGCTGCTTCGATATCCCGAATTGCCGGCTGAGCGTTTTGTGGTTTGTGTAAGCTT
Organism: uncultured Micavibrio sp.; assembly: GCA_964352375.1. GTDB lineage: Bacteria > Pseudomonadota > Alphaproteobacteria > Micavibrionales > Micavibrionaceae > UBA1672. The sequence continues at coordinate 8,929 of CAYGSA010000017.1, read as the reverse complement.
GATAGATTTCACGTTCGATCTGGCGTTCTATCTCTTGTTTTCTGGCGATAGCTTCTTGATGCTGTGACTGTCTTTGCCTTACAGATGATTTGCCCCGTCTGCCGAGAGAAAAGTCCCAGTTCAAGCGTATCACAGCGCGCGCATCTTCTGCTTTACCGCCAATTTCGTCGCGTTTATTACTTTTCAAATATGATAGCTCAGCGCCCAGATCTGGATATTGCTGTGCAATTTGCGCTTGGATATCGTGTTCCGTTGCAGAGGTATCGAAGGATGCGGATCTTATGGCTGGGTGGTTTTGCTTTGCCTTTGCGATGGTCAGGTCAATGTCTGGGTCGATATATGGCTCGACCGAATCTGGAAACTCAACTTGTTTTGGTGGTGAAAATCCTGCCATTTCGCGGTATTGCGCTTTCGCATTTTCGAGTTGACCTTCATATTCCACAACCGCGCCGCGTACGATCATTAAAACGTCTCGTGATTGTTCTAACTCGGTTTGGTCAGAAACGCCTTCTTGGACTAATTTTTCGATGCGTTGCTGGTAATCCTGAATTTGTCTTTCTTGCTCGCTCAGGAAAGATAATGCGATTGAGATGCGAGCAATATCGATATAGCTTTGGGCGAGCCTCAGGATAATTTGCTCTTGAGTGTCGAGCAGTTTGAAGTTCATGCCTTGCGCTCTTAAATCTGCGGCGCCGACGCGGTTTTGCGTTTCAAAGCCATCAAATATCTTCTGGCGCAGGGCGATGCTTGTTTCGCCATAGCCAGAATATGCCGCTCCTCTGGTGGTTACCACGCCGCGGCTGGTGGCGTTATCTTGATATACGCGCCCCGCTGTGATGCTGGTTGATAGGTCAGGGTAATAGCCCGCTTTTTCTGCTGCAGCCTCTTGTTTTGCGGCCTGTGAAGCGGCGCTTGAAGAGGCAATTGCAGGGTTGGTTTGCATCGCTTTTTGCACGACATCTTTCAGGCTTTCGGCGCATGCAGAATTTCCGCAAAAAACGCAGACATACAGACATAAAAATAGTCCCTTAAATTTAACACACATTAAAAAGGCCAGAACAAATAGGAAAAGTGATGCGGATGCACCTTAAGACTTCCTAATATTAGAGAAAAATAATAGTTAAATCAAGTGACTGTGGTCGTTTACTTAAGCTTGCCCTTTGGTTTTATTATCCTTGGCAAAAGTTCTGGGCTTGCCTCTTCACAAATCCTTTTGAATCATGCATGATATTATTTCTTATTACATGAGGATATTTGCACAGTGGGCTTAAAGATTGCTATTGCGTTAGAAGTTGCCGCAAGCGAAAAACGTGTTGCCGCATCTCCTGATACGGTTAAGAAAATGATTGCACTTGGATGCAGTGTTACCGTTCAATCGAGTGCGGGAGACTGCGCGACGTATACGGACGCGGCGCTTAAGGATGCTGGTGCGAGGATTAGCCAGAGTTATTCTGACACAGTTAAAGGGGCAGATATTGTTTTATGCGTTGCCGCACCGACGGATGAGCAGCTTAAGGATATTCCGAAAGAAGCCCTGTTGATCGGGATGCTGGCGCCTTTTGCGAATGAGACGATTTTGAAAGACTGCGCTAAGGCTGGTTTAACGGCTTTTTCTATGGAATTTGTACCGCGTATTAGCCGTGCTCAGAGCATGGATGTTTTGTCTTCACAGTCGAATTTGGCGGGGTATAAGTCTGTTTTGGACGCGGCGGAGCATTATGCGCACGCCTTTCCGATGATGATGACTGCGGCGGGGACTGTGCCGCCAGCCAAAGTTTTTGTGATGGGCGCTGGTGTTGCTGGATTACAGGCGATTGCCACAGCCAAGCGTTTGGGTGCTGTGGTTACCGCAACTGATGTTCGCCCCGCAGCAAAAGAGCAAGTTGAATCTTTGGGCGGCAGCTTTGTTGCAGTTGAAGATGATGAATTTAAAGAGGCAGAGACGGCTGGCGGGTATGCCAAGGAAATGTCGAAGGCATACCAAGCCAAGCAAGCCGAACTGGTCGCGGCGCATATTGCGAAGCAAGACATTGTGATTACGACTGCACTCATCCCGGGTCGCCCTGCTCCGAAACTGATTACGGCGGAGATGGTCAAATCCATGAAGCCCGGTTCGGTGGTTGTCGATTTGGCGGTGGAGACGGGCGGCAACTGCGCGCTGTCCAAGGCTGGTGAGGTTGTTACCAAGCACGATGTGACGATTGTTGGGCATTTGAATGTGCCCAGCCGCTTGGCCGCCGATGCGTCGGCGCTTTATGCTAAAAACCTCCTCAACCTGCTCACGCTGATTATTGATAAAGAGAGCAAATCGCTTGCGATTGATTGGGATGATGAGATTATCAAAGGCGTTTGCATGACCAAAGACGGTGCGATTGTTCATCCGCGTTTTGCGGCAGAGGCGCCGAAGAAAAAGGCTCCTCCTAAGCCTAAGGCGAAGACAGAAGCCAAAGCAAAGACTGGTACAGCAAAAGACAAGAAGGGTTAAGCATGTCAGAGACACTCGCAAAATCAGCACAATACGAGCCTAGCGCCGTTGAGCGTTTGCAGGAAATCTTGAAAGAGGCCGAGCAAATTGTTCAAGGGGCCAGTCAAAGTATTGCAGAGACGACTGCCGCGCATAATGAGCCGTTTATTATTACCGGCCTTACAGTCTTTGTTCTGGCGTGTTTTGTTGGGTATCACGTTGTTTGGCGGGTTACGCCTGCGCTGCACTCTCCGTTGATGGGGATTACGAATGCGATTTCCTCTGTGATTATTGTTGGCGCGGTGATGGCGACAGGGGCAGCATCTATGTCTGGATTTTCCAGCTTTCTGGGCTTTCTCGCGGTGGTGTTTGCCTCAGTGAATATTTTTGGCGGCTTTATTATCACCAAGCGCATGCTGCATATGTTTCAGAAAAAGGGCTAAAATAAATGGCGATTTTGACTTCACTTGCTTATCTTGTTGCGGCTGTTCTGTTTATTTTGGCGCTGCGGGGCTTGTCGCATCCTGAAAGTGCGCGACAAGGTTTGACATTTGGCATGGTTGGGATGGGCATTGCGATTTTAACCGCTCTCTTCTCTCCGCAGGTGGAGGGATGGGTTTGGATACTGCTCGGCATTGCGATTGGCGGGAGCATTGGGACGTATATCGCCAAGACCATTAAAATGACGGACTTACCGCAATTGATGGCGGCGTTTCACTCGCTTGTTGGTTTGGCGGCGGTGTGTGTCGCGGGGTCGGCGTTTTATAACCCTGAAGCTTTTGGCATTGGCACGATTGGCGCGATTCATACAGCTAGCCTGATTGAGATGTCTTTGGGGCTTGCGATTGGGGCCGTGACCTTTACAGGTTCAATCGTTGCGTGGGGGAAATTACAGGGTACGATTTCAGGAAAGCCGATTGTGTTTACGGGGCAGCATAAGTTAAACGCGTTGCTTGGTGGCGCGATGTTCCTGATGATTGTAATGCTGATTGTGACCGGCAGTGGGTTCTGGTTTTGGACGATTGCACTGATTGCTTTTGCGCTTGGTGTCTTGATGATTATCCCGATTGGCGGAGCGGACATGCCCGTAATTGTTTCGATGCTGAATTCTTATTCTGGCTGGGCGGCGGCGGGCATTGGGTTTACGATGCATAACAATTTGCTGATTATCACGGGCGCGCTGGTTGGCGCGAGTGGTGCGATTCTTTCTTACATTATGTGTAAGGGGATGAACCGTTCTTTCCTCAGCGTTATTCTGGGCGGCTTTGGCGGTGATGATACGGCGGGCGAAGCGCAAGGGTCGATTGGGGATAAACAAGCCAAGATCGGCGCGGCAGATGACGCGGCCTATATTATGAAGAATGCATCGAAGGTTATCATTGTTCCGGGCTATGGGATGGCGGTCGCGCAAGCACAGCACGCATTGCGTGAGATGGCGGATATCCTTAAGAAAGAAGGCGTGGATGTGAAGTATGCGATTCACCCTGTTGCGGGGCGGATGCCAGGGCATATGAATGTTTTGTTGGCTGAGGCGAACGTGCCCTATGACGAAGTGCATGAGATGGAAGATATTAATCGTGATTTTGCTCAGGCCGATGTGGCTTATGTGATTGGCGCGAACGATATCACGAACCCTGCGGCGAAGAATGATCCGACCTCCCCTATTTACGGGATGCCCGTTTTGGACGTTGAAAAAGCAAAGACGGTTTTGTTTGTGAAACGCTCTATGGGGTCTGGCTATGCGGGCATTGAAAACCCCCTCTTCTTTGAAGATAATACGATGATGCTGCTTGGAGATGCCAAGAAGATGACGGAAGATATCATTAAAGCGATGGAATAGTTTTATTTCCATATTAAATTCTGCTATACTTTGAGTGTGTCTTTTTAAGGGGGTATATTATCGCGCTTACACCAGACGATTTAGAAGAACGTTTTACGCCGCCCGAGGGGTGGCGCTGGCATAGCTTTGAACATAATGGACGGACACTTCGTTATGGAACAGTTTCCCCGAAAGACAGTATTCCTGATGCCGTCGTTGTTGGATTACAGGGTGTGCGCGAATTTAGCGAGAAATACTATGAAACGGCACGTTGGTGCGTTGATCACAACCTGTCCTTCTGGATGATGGACTGGATGGGGCAAGGTCGCTCTGGCCGATATATTCCATCCAATCCGCAGAAACGCCATGGCTCCGATTTTGCTCTGGATGTAGAAGATTTGAATTATTTCATGACCGCCTATGTGAAACCCTCTAGTGTTCATCCCGACCGGGGGCGTATCCCTGCTGTTATGCTTGCGCATTCCATGGGCGCGAATATTGGCCTTCGGTATTTGGCGACGCACCATGATATGTTTGAATGTGCGGCCTTTACCGCGCCCCTGATCGGGATTAAGGCATTTCATTATATTCCGCAATGCGTGGCGTCTTGGCTGGCTGCGCTTTTGGCTTTGCCGTTTGGACGTCTTTATATTCCGGGTGGTGCGGACTGGGGAAAGCGGCTGGAGCATGTGCGTTTATCGTCCGACCCGATCCGCAAGATGATTCAAACGCGATGGAGTAAGGCCGATGAAGGCCTGCGATGTGGAGATGTTACATTTGGATGGGTTCGTCATGCGCAGGCCTCTTGCCTTACGGTGCAGAATGCCAAAACGCTCCGCGCTGTACAAACACCGTGCTTTTTTGCGCTTCCAAAGCAAGAAGACCTGGTTGATAACGTACAAGCCTATAAAGCAATTTCGAAGTTGTCGCATGCGCATTACGCTGATTACCCCGATGCGGCCCATGAGATTTTAATGGAAAAAGATGAGATAAGAGATGACTTTCTTAATCGTTTCTTTAACCTTATCAAAGAAAATGTGATTGATCGGCCAGAGCGCTTGAAACCATTCTAAGAACAATGCATTATGGTTTTGTAATTTTAAGGAGATATTTTACATGTCAGACATGAGCAGAGAACAAATTCGTTTAAGTGACCGGATTTTATCCGCTTTGGAGCTCGCTTTGGAACAGGATGATGTCAAAATCTCTGAGACTCTGACGCGCGCGCTGGAGCAAGCGATGACGCGTAACACGGGCGGCGGTGAGTTTATTGAACGCCGCGACTATCCGCCCGAGATTGAAGCCGCGATGAACAAGCTTTATGAATTGCGCGATAAGGACGGCGCGGTTTAATACGTTAACCCTTCACCCTCAAATTTTTGGCCAGTCATTTCTTGCACTTGTACTGGCACGACTGGCTCTATTTCAGTAATTGCATATATATCTGACGCAATACGATCGAAACTACGGCTTACCGTTGCAAGTTCATCCACATTGAACGAACCAATTGTTTTTCTAGCGTTTGAAGCAGGCGCCTTTGCTAAAATATCTCTAGTAAAGCCCCTTAATTTGTCTTCTAGTTCTTGATCGGTTTCAGGCAATGTGACGTTGCCATCGCTATCCAGGAAATGCATTCTTATTATGTCCGCGGCCAGCGTATCGGTTGGCACTTCATTTGTTTTGTGACAATCTACAAAGGCTCCTTCTATTTCAGTGCTTTTAAGGTAGTTCTGAAGTTCTACTTTTTGTTCATTTGATAATTCAATTTTTTGAGGTGGCGATGTTGGTTCTGACATTTTCATGGTATCAACTTTTTTGTCTTTGGTTTGTGTTTATGTATTTTAACAAAAACACTGCATTAAATGCAATAAATTATGACATAAAAATCCATCTTTCTTTGCGGTCGTGGCTCTGATATATCTAGCCGTTAATAAAGGAGTTCAAAATCATGACCACAGCCGTTCCACCAGAAATTGCACAGAAATGCCGCACATGGGCTTTTGAAGAGGCGAAGGCTGTGGTGAAACGGTTACGCGCTATTGGTCGGGGGCAAATACAGATCCCTGAAAAAGGCTATGTTTTGTTCGAAACGGGCTATGGCCCCTCTGGCTTGCCGCATATCGGAACGTTTGGTGAGGTGTGCCGTACGACGATGGTCATGCATGCTTTTAAGGCGCTTCATCCTGAAATTCCGACGAAGCTGATTTGTTTTTCTGATGATATGGACGGGTTTCGCAAGGTTCCGAAGAATGTGCCCAATCAAGCGATGTTGGCGGAGCATTTGGGCAAGCCTTTAACCAAGGTTCCGAACCCGTTTGATACGAAGCATGAAAGTTTTGGTCATCATAATAATGCTGCCTTGTGCGCGTTTCTTGATGGTTTTGGGTTTGAGTATGAGTTTAAATCGGCGACAGAATGTTATGCGCGCGGGGATTTTGACGAGACGCTGCTTTTAATGCTTGCGCATCATGAGGACATAAAGCACGCGGTGCTGCCGATTCTAGGGGAAGAGCGCGCGAAATCTTATTCACCGTTTTTGCCTGTGTCGCCGTCGACTGGCGAAGTTTTACAGGTCCCTATTCTTGCGACAGACGTCGAGGCCGGCACACTTACCTTTGAAGACGTTGATGGAACGCAGGTTTCGCAATCGGTTAAAGGCGGTTTGGTCAAGGCACAGTGGCGCGCCGATTGGGCGTTGCGTTGGCATGCGCTGGATGTTGATTATGAGATGAGCGGTAAGGATCTCAGAACCTCTGCTGATATTTCGAAGAAAATATTAAAAATTTTGGGTAAGCCTAATATTGCAGGTTTTCATTATGAGCTGTTTTTGGATGAGCAGGGTGAAAAAATTTCCAAGTCAAAGGGGAATGGGTTGAGTATGGAGGAGTGGCTGACATACGCGCCGCATGAAAGTTTGGCCTATTATATGTTTCAGCGCCCGACCAGTGCGAAGAAGCTGTATTTTGATGTTATTCCGAAGGCGGTTGATGAGTATATTACCTTTGCAGATAAATTTACCGAGCAAGAACCCGCGAAGCAGCTGGATAACCCTGTTTGGTATATTCATGGCGGAGCTTTACCAAATTCGCAGCATTCTCCCATTTCCTTTGCGCTCCTGTTGAATTTGGTGAATGCGGCCAATACAGACGATCCAAAGGTTGTTTGGGGATTTATTCAGCAATATGCGCCTGATGCGACGCCTGAAAGTGCGCCGTTTCTCGATCGTCTTGTTGGATATGCGTTGCAATATTATAAAGATTTTGTATTGCCAGAGAAATCATATCGCGCTGCGGATGCTCGTGAGGTAAAGGCTTTGAACGCTCTTGCGAGCAAGCTGTCGGCGTTGGACAATGGCCTTAAGGCGGAAGACTATATGACCGCTGTTTTTGATGCAGGCAAGGAAAACGGGTATGAAAAAGAGGAGCTGCGTGATTGGTTTCAGGCGCTTTATCAGGTTTTACTTGGTCAGGATCAAGGGCCGCGCTTTGGATCTTTTATAGCACTTTATGGGCCGAACAAGACTGTTAGCCTTATTAATGAGCGCCTGAACCCATAAAAACTAAATAAAATTTTAAGTAAATTTTAAGTGTCTCGCTGTTATACTTAAGCTGTAGATAAAAGTGTACAGGGGAAAGACACAAACTTATGCTTGATATAAGAGAAGAAAAACCAAAACTACAAAAACTGTGCAAACAATTAGAGCTTTTTGAGAATTTTTGTAATGGCTATGAGACGATTTCACCGCATGAATTTCGGTCTTTGAACGAAGATCTCAGCATTGGTACTGTTTTGATGCTGGGAACTAGACGATACGAAAAAACGCCTGAAGGGAAACGTCTTTTTTGGCGCAGCGCGGACGAAAAAGAATATGATTTGGGCTATGTGCGTGATGCAAAAATATTGCGTGATTATCCAGGATATAATGCTAAAACCTCTATTTCATTGAGTTCTGGGCGTGTTATTTCGAGTAAAATTATTCCATCACCCCGCGGTAAAGGTAGTGTTTACCATGTTATCCTGGAAGATGGTACAGAAGCCATTGCGCCAAGTTATCGTATGGCGGTACGCAATGTTATTTTGAAAAATCACCTGCAATCGCAGTTTAATAAATTTAGTCTTTCTGACCTTTGGGGACGCATGTGGGGAACCGCATAAAAACAAACCTTGAATGACCTAAGCCATCAGCGTATCTTCTGTTTGAGCATTTTCAAACAGGAGTTTATGCATGTCGGACGCCGCACAATCTGAAGCCACAAAAACCATTGAAATTGTCCCTGAACAGGTCACAGACATTTGGCAGGAAGTTGTTTCTGTTTGGCAGAATGGTTTTATGGGCGTTGATATTGGAAAGATGATTGTTGCGCTTGTTATTTTTACGTTCTTCCTTGTTCTTCGCGGGGTTCTTAGCAAATATATTTTGAATACGCTTCATCATTGGACACAGAAATCCAGCACAGATATTGATGACAAGATTGTTGATGCCCTGATTCCGCCTATTCGGTTTATTCCGATTATTTTGGGTGTTTTTTTCGCGACGCAGGCGTTGCAGTTGGATGGTATGTTAGCGGAAATTGTCTCGCGTATTCTCCGTTCCATGATTGCTTACACGATTTTCTGGGCGCTTTATCGTGCGCTTGGCCCTATTC
>CAYGSA010000016.1:15230-29614 GCA_964352375.1 uncultured Micavibrio sp. | reverse complement strand
GGCATATGGTATAACAAGCTTGCGGAAATGAATGGCGGGTGGATGGATGGCGTTCGTTCTATCCCTTATTTTGATTTATACCCAACTGTTATGGAGCAGGTGCGTGCTTATAAGCAGCAACATAATGTTTCTCATGATCCTTTAACTCAGTTTGATCCGACTTTGAGGGCGGAATCTGAGAATTCTGCACCCAAGAAAATTCGACTTGAGCGTCCGGGTGATGAATTGGAATCTGTTGCTGAGCCTTTGGCTGATGTTTTTGCTTTTTGGAATACAAAGGGCGGACAAAAGAATACGGATGATCTTAGTCGCCCACCTGTAGAAAACCCTTTGATTAATGCGATGCATCTTCTATTGGGTACAGATGGGCTTATGAATATTCGTGGTGCCAATCTTCATTTGCACCCGTTGGCGCAGTTGGTGTCGGTTGGAAAGGGGCTTGTTAATTCTGCTGTCTTTAATATGGCGGCGTCTACAACATCTGCGTTTTTAGGGGGTATGCTGAATGGTCTTGAGGTGTTTTCGGGCATGGCTGGCGCGGCTAAGGCGGCGAGTTCTGTCTTTTATTCAATGGCTTTCTTGGGGCTGACGGCTGGTTTTGTTCTTTTTTATGTTTTACCGTTTTTGCCTTTTCTTTACTTTTATTTTGCTGTGGCCTCTTGGGTTAAGGCAATATTTGAGGCCATGGTTGGTGTGCCTCTATGGGCTTTGGCGCATATGCGTATTGATGGGGAAGGTTTGCCGGGTGATGCCGCACAAAACGGTTATTTCTTGATCATGGAGATATTTATTCGTCCGATTTTAACTGTCTTTGGTTTGGTGGCGGCGATTATTATATTCTCTACGCAGGTTCGGATTTTAAATCTTATCTGGGACTTGGTTACTGTTAATGCTGCGGGTTATACACCTGGGTTTGATGTTTTAGGGACGAATTTAATTACTGATATTCAGCTCAGCCGGAGTGTTGTTGACCAGTTTTTCTTCACGATTGTTTACACGATGATTTGTTATATGCTGGCGCTTTCTTCGTTCAAGTTGATTGATAAAATCCCTGATAATATTTTGCGGTGGGCAGGTGCGGGTGTGTCATCGTTTGGTGATATTGATCAAGATCAGGTTGAGAGTTTGAACCGTATGGCATCTGTTGGGGGATTGACTGTTGGTAGTCAGGCTTCTGGCGCTATACGTGATGCGTCGGGTGGCATAGGAGGTGCTATCGGCAAGGCTCTTAAATAAGTTTTTAGTAAGAGCCGTTATTAGGATCAAGATGGTGCGTTTAAGTTTATGCGCAGACGTTAGGTTTTAGAAGAAGGAAAGAGTATGTTAAGTATTGTGTTGCCAAAGGGAGTTTTGCGTTACGCTTTTATGCCGCAGATTGTGCCGCGCATGCGTGCGCTTGTTTCGGGTGGTCTGGGGCATATACCTTATTTTTTGGCACTGGTTTATCAGATGGTGGGGTTATTACCGCAAGGTCACCCTTATTTAATGCACTATAATATAGGTCGTTTTGGTGTTCGACATGTTGTTGCTCAAGCTGCAAGCCATTTGACTTTGCGTTTTAAGAATCTAGATCAAATTATTTTGTTTTTGGTCATTTTAGTTGGTTTGGTTATTTTTATTATTCAGTTTTTTTCGATGGCGGCCATCTTCTTTATGCAGCCTGCCCTTGCTTTGCCTATGAGCTGGGCGGATTTGTTTACTATATCAAATGTTGATTTTAGAAATCACGATCTTGCAAGCATGATGCTGGACATGGTTTTTGGTGTTCCTTACCCAGGTGGCACGGGTACTGGTGGTTCGGACGCATTTTTTGAGTCTTGTATCGCAAGTACGAATATTTGTCGCGATAATTTTGGTCTTCCAATTTTTAGTATTAACCTTTTGTCTACGTCTGTGCCTGTCACGGCTGCGGCACAATTCTCACCCCTTTCGCCCGGTGCGAATTTGTTCTTTCCCTTTCCTTACCATCACGCCATGCATCGTCTTTTTGCAGTTTACAGCACGGGTTTACTTGTTATTGCGGTGATGGTTACTTCTTATTTTGTTGCGACGGTTGTTGCTGAAACGGCGCAAAGCGGTATCCCTTTTGGGCGGCGCTTTAATAAGACGTGGGCACCTTTGCGTATTGTTATTGCATTTGGCCTTCTTATGCCATTATCCATCGGGCTAAACTCTTCTCAATATATTGTTTTATATGCCGCGAAGTACGGTTCGGCGTTTGCCAGTAATGGGTGGCGTTATTTTAACGATACGCTTACGGATCGTTATTTGGCGGGGGGGCAGAACCTTGTCTCTGTTCCTAATATTCCTGAGCTTAAAACTTTGACGCAATTTATGTATGTTGCGCAAACTTGTAAGTATGTTTATGAACATTTTGATTTTTTAAGTTATCGGAAACAACAGATAGATCTTGGCTTGCCTGCGCCAACTTCTTTGCCGGCGAATAGAGAGATTGAGGCTTATGCGCTTACGAGGCATAGTGAGACCACGAATGCTAGGCTAATAGCTCCTCTGACCATTTATCAGCAAATTGTTAATGGTCTTTTCTTTCCGATCGGGACAAGTTATTATACAATTCGTTTTGGCGTTCAAGATAGTGGACGTTTTCCTAATGAGCGTGGCCATGTCAAGCCTATTTGCGGTGAGATTCAAATGGTTCTTCATGACTCTAGGCCTTTGATTCCTATCGCTGTTCCTGTTATTAATGCGCAGCCAGGGCCTGGCCAGGTTCAGGAGGGATATTTTACTCTTGTTCGCGATATGTGGCATTTTAATGGTGGTGCTGGTTTTACCAGTTTTTGGACTGGTCTTGGCGCTATTCCCCATGGGCCCGGAGTCAACCATCGTTTCAGGGAGGCTGCTAATCGCCATGTCGAGGGGTTGCCTACTAACGGTCAAGAGGTTGAGACTTTACATGCGGTGCGGCTTGATGCCGACTTTGTGCAACAGGCGTTAGATCGTGCAAATGAAAGAATGGTCGATGAGGTTCGTGACGCTGTTGCAGAGGAACTTGTGAGTGCACGTTGGGGCGCGCCTGCCGTCGGCAGTCCTGGGAGTGGTTCCCCGCTTTATGAGAAAGGCTGGGGTGGTGCAGGTATTTGGTATAACAGGATTGCTGAGTTGAATGGCGGGCTTACTGCTGCTGTGTTTTCTTCACCCATTGTTACGCGATATCCTGTTCAGATGGAAAAGGTTGCTTCTATTAAAAAGGCTTATGATCAAAATATTGGTATTTTAAACCGGTTTAAGCTTGAGATTTCTGGTGTTGATGATATTACCCCGCTTCTTGGGGAGGGTCGTGACGCGACTTTAGCGTCTGCGTTAGTAGAGTCATTTGAAGAGTGGGATGAAAGTGCAGGTGATCCTCGTTCTACAGAGCCGACGGGTAATCCATTTTTGTCTGCTGTGTCTTCGGTCTTTGGTTTGGATGGTTTACTTAATATTAGAGAGAATACTGATACGCATCCGCTTGCGCTGCTTTCCGGGATAGGCCGTTCTTTGGTTGAGGGAGCTATTAAATCTCTTGGTATGACGGCCTTGATGGTTACGACGGGATTGGTTTTTGATGGTCTTCCTGAAGAAATGGCTGGTGTTGCGGCGAAGTTCTTTGTCATGGTTGCGATGGTGGGGCTTACTGTAGGGTTTGTTTTATTCTATGTGGTTCCGTTCTTGCCGTTCCTTTATTTCTTCTTTGCAGTTGGTGGGTGGATTAAAGGTATCTTTGAGGCGATGGTCGGTGCACCCTTATGGGCGCTGGCTCATATTCGTATTGATGGTAATGGTTTGCCTGGGAATGCGGCCCTTAATGGTTATTTCCTGATTTTTGAAGTTTTCTTACGTCCAATTCTGATTGTCTTTGGTTTGCTGGCCAGTATTTCTACATATTCTGCTTTGGTCGGTGTGCTTAATAGTGTGTTCAGTCTGGTTGTAGAGAATACTGCTGGTTATGATATTGATTCAGAGCTTACCAACCCAAGGGGCACACTCAGCTTTATGCGCGGTTTGATTGATGAATTCTTCTTTACTGTAATTTATGCGATTGTTGTGTATATGCTCGGTATGTCTTCATTTAAGCTTATTGATACTATTCCCAACAATATTTTGAGATGGATGGGGCAGAGTGTTGCGACGTTTAATGACCAACGTGAAGATGTTGCGCAGGCGATGGTTTCTAAAATGTCTGTTGGTTCTCAGCAAGTTATTTCCAGACTTGGTGGTGGTTTGTCTAGCGCTGTTGGCGCCGCTACGAAATAGGGTGATGAGGTGAAACTTTAATATGAGAGTTAACACAACAGGTATAGCGCGATACGCTTTGTTTCCGGGGATATGGCCCCGGATTAAACATCTGTTTGGATCAGGCTTTGCGTTAATGGCGAGTATGATTGCCGTTATCTATCATAATGTTGGTTTACTTCCTCAGGGGCATGATTATCTTAATCCTCGGAATTTTGGGCGTTTTGGTATTCGCCATGTTTTAATGGAAGCGAGGCATAACCTTGTTTTTGATAGAGAAAACATTGATAAGGTTCTGGTTTACTTCCTGATTCTTGGCGGAATTGTTATTCTTGCGCTTCAATTCGTTTTACTTGGTTTGTCGCTGGCGTCTAGCTCGGCCTTTGCTTCTGCTTTATGGGCTTCTTATTTCACAACGACCCTTGCTGGGCCAGAGCAAGATATGGCTATGGTTATTTTAGATAAGGTTTTTGGCGTTTCACAGCTGTCTGGGACGACGGTTGCAGGAGGCTTTTTTGAATCCTGTATGTCTAATTTAACGGTGCCGTGTACAGATATTCGCGGTAATGTTATTAACTCTCCAACCTCTTTTCCAACACCGCTGCATCTTGCTTTGCACCAGATGTTATTATTTTACACTTTGGGGATTGCGTTTATTTCCGGTGCGATCATTTTGTATTTTGTTGTTGCGATTGTTGGTGAGACGATTGTTTCAGGCACACCATTTGGGCAGCGTTTTAACAAAGCGTGGTTTTTGCCGCGGCTTATTATGTTTTTCTTCTTAATTGCTCCCATTAGTTTTGTAAATAATAATGCTGGTATCAATGTTGCGCAACTTATTACGCTTTCGGCGGCAAAATATGGGTCTAATATGGCTACGAATGCCTGGACGACTTTTGTTGATAGTGCAGGGGCAGCAACAGCTAGTGGTGGTGGGTTGGCTGTTAATGGGCTTATGGGTAACAACCGCAGTATGGTTGCAAGACCTAACGCGCCTGAAATAGGCGGGTTAACACAATTTATGCACCTTGTTCGGATGTGTATTTTCGCAGAAAAGATTGTGCATGGCAAAGATGTGTTGCCTTATATTGTTCGCGAGCCATATCATGCCCCTCCGTTTACATCGCCTTTTGCAACGCCCCATGTTGTTCCACCGCCTATTCCAAGGCTAGATGGTACGGGTTCGTATACTTATGCTAATGCAGGCGGTACAACAGATGATTTCTTGCCGTACTTTGATGGCGGGTTTTACAGGCCGTTTCATGAAGCTGTTGAATTTTCTCGCTATAATGATGTTATTTTACGTTTTGGTCACTATAATCCCCCTAATACTCTTGCATCCCTCCTTATTCCTGATCCTAATGACCCGCCTGGGGCTTATGATAAGGAGTGGGGGTATGTTGAGCCCACATGCGGCGAGCTTCGTTTTGAGATTACTTCTTTGGATGAGTTTGTTGTTGGGCCCACGCCAGCGTCGTCAACCGCTTTTCCTATTCAGGACAATTATTGGTATTTTATTGGTTTCTACCTTGCAAATACAGGCGTTACTGTTGCCGGAGGAACTCTCAATTCACCAGCTATTGATATCACAACGTATTGTATGCTTAAAGCGATTCTTCCTCAGGCACATGATGGGGAATGTGTTACGCAGGGTTATTCGACGACAACACCGGTGTTTCAGTATACATCGGACACTAAGTGGATGACCGTAGAGGCTGCGCGGGCCATGATTGAGTATATGAATCTGTGGAATAAGGTTTTTGTTACGGGGGAGGCAATTGATTGGAATACTTATGCTTATAACCCGTCTTTTGATATCACGGCTAATGCTGCCCAAAACCCCAATGGTATTGATGCGCATCTTGATGATCCCACATATTCTGGTAATATGCTTATGACTCCCGAAATGCGTCAGCGTGGATGGGCTGGTGCCGCACTTTGGTACAATCAGATTGCTTCAATTAATGGCATGGTTGCTTCGGCTGTTCAGAATATTCCTCGTCCATATAGATACCCCCGTGTTATGGAGATTGTTGCCGATGCACACAAGGCGACTGATAAATCCTTGTCGTATGTTGATCGTTTTAATCCCAGGCTTGCAAATGGCCAAGTCGTTGATTTCCCAAAATTGGGAGATGAGTATATTGCTGCTGCGCTTTTTAGTTCTTATGAGTTCTGGAACAGTGCGGCGATACAGGAAACAGTTTTTACGCGCAGTAGCTCGAATGCGATTATTAATACAATTAATATGATCTTGGGTACGAACGGATTGTACAGTATTTTAGAGAATGAGGGTGTTTATCCTTTGGCAATGATTAGTGCTCTGGGTAAGTCTATGGTTGATGCGGCTTTACGGAACCTGTTTGCTGGTATTGTTGGTCAGGGCATTGGGTCTCTTTTAGGAGATAAATTTGGAGGGCCTTTTGCAGCGGTTGCAGGTAAGTTTGCTTTCCGTTTTGGTATGGTTGGATTATCGATTGGCTTTATTTTGTTCTATGTTGTGCCCTTGCTTCCGTTCCTTTATTTCTTTTTTGCCTTTAGTGGATGGGTCAAGAGTATCTTTGAGGCTATTGTGGCGATGCCCTTATGGGCTTTAGCGCATATTAAAATTGATGGGGAGGGGCTTCCTGGGCCTTGGGCAACGAACGGGTATTTCTTGATTTTTGAGATTTTTGTGCGACCCACTCTTATTATATTTGGTTTTATATTTAGTATTGTATTGTTTGCGGCTTTGGTAGATCAGTTGCATTCCTCTTATTATTTGCTGACACTTGTTGCTTCTGGGTATGATATTGAGGCCGAAATGTTTGGAAGCGTTGCACCAGCTGCAACGTGGTCTTCGACCGGCGGCTTGCCAGGCAGCGGGCGGGGCACTCTGGAATTTATGCGGGGTCCGGTTGATGAATTATTCTATACGATTATTTATGTGATGATTGTTTATATGATTGGTATTTCATGCTTTAAGCTGGTTGATCAGATTCCGAATAATATTTTGCGGTGGATGGGCGTTACTGTGAGTACGTTCCATGAATCTATTGGTGATCCTGCGACGGAGCTTATTGGTAAGGTCTATCGTGGTTCACAGATGACCAATGCGCAGATTCTTCAGTTGATTGAGGGTGCGGGCGGTCGTGATCATGTTACAGATAATCAAATCACCATGGGCGGAGGAAAAACTTGATGTTTACTGTTTGCCGTCCAAATGCGCGATCAGAACATCGACGTTTCCGCCGCCGCGCTGGATGACGGAGGCGAAGTCAGATCGTTGTGTGAGAGACATGCTGACGCCTTCGACTATCACATCGACAATTTTAAATTCGCCGGATTTTTTCTTGCGTACGCGCCATTCCAGAGAGATGTCTGGGCCTGATTTCTGGATGACTTTCGATGTTACCTGAATGTCTGATTCACCTTGTGCGCGTGCGTTTGTGACGCTGATGCTTTGGCTATCATATTCGCTGAAACGGCGAGAATAGACATCAACGATCATCTCTTCGAACAGGTTGAGATAGCTTGTTTTTTGCTCTGGTGAGCTCGATCTCCAATAACGACCTAAAGCGAAGCGTCCGATTGTCTTGAGGTCAAAATTTTCTTCAAGGAATTTTTGAAATTCTTTTTTTCTTTGTGCTTCGGTTAGCTCTTCATTCTTTAGGAACTTAATACCGTCTTGCGTAACCCTCGTAATAAAGTTTTCTGCCTCTTGTTCGGGAGTTTCATTGCCGATTTGCAATAAATAGGGCGCGTTGTGATTTGAATGGCCCGAATTTATGCTTGTGATAAAAGCGTGGGTACTCGGGCTTGAGAGCAAAGTGATGCCTATTGCGCCGAGTGTTGATTTCTTTAGCATATTGAACTCCGTTTATACTGTTGGCAAATTTTGTATTCTATCACAGTTTAATAGTCGCTTTCGTATTCATCGTCTTCGTAATCAGGGATGACGAATTCAGCTGCAGCGTTGTCTTCGGGGTTTAAGTCTTTCACCATTGCGGCGCGGCGTTGGTAGTAGATGCTGCGCAGAGCGGCGTAATAATCAATTGAGCTTTGCTCTAAATCAATCTGAACGTCTTTTAATGAGTCCCTGATTGTTAGGTAATCCATGCCGAATTTTGTGTAATACAGAGCATCTTTATCGTTGTGGAATGCATAGAAACGGACGGGGTCCATGAATGAATCTGTAATATAGCCACTGTAATCGCGCATAGAGGACGGGCCGATGAGAGGGAGCATGAAATAGGGCCCATGCGGCACACCCCATACGGCGAGTGTTTGGCCGAAATCTTCGAATTCGTATTTTATGCCTTCATGCGCGGCGAGGTCGATTAATCCACCGAGGCCGAGTGTTGAATTGATTGAGGCTCGTGTTAAAACTGTGCCCGCGCCGTCAAAATCGAGTTGCAGAATTTGGTTTACGAAGTCTACAGGGCTGCGGAGGTTGCGTAGCACATTTTGTATCCCTTTGCGCGCTGGTGCCGGCGCTATGGCTCTGTATCCCGAAACTATGGGGTGGATGACGTGTTTATCTGCAATGACGTTGAAGTCGAACACTTTGCGGTTCATATTTTCATACGGGTCATTTATCGCGAATCTTGATGAATCAAGATCTTTTGTTCCAGTGTTGTTGCAGGCTGATAAGATAAGGGTTGCTGCCGTAATAGCAATGAATTTTGATGGATTTAATTTTTTCATGATGTAACTTTATTACTGTTTAGATGCTCTTTTTGTATCTTTCATACATCTTATACAAAACATATCATGCGTTTGCTAGTATTTGGTTAAGTAAGGCACCATATTTTTGTCATTTGTTTGCATTTTTTAGCCATCCTCAAGATTCATCATGACAGATAAGCCAAGTAAAAATGAAATAATGGCAGGTGCCCAAGCGGCTAATAATACTGGAATTTGGCCTGAAGCGCCCATGGCTTGCATGAAGCTGGAGATGAAGAAGATAAAAAATCCGATCAAGACACCCGTCATAATCATTATAAATGTGCCAGTTGAGCGGGGGGAACGCATTGATACGGTTGCGGCCAACAGGATCATGGCGCAAAACATGAGAGGTTGCGAGAGAAGTGTGTGGTAATGGACTTTTAAGCGTGTTGAGTCAAAGCCTGTTTGCTCAAGGGTTTTGATGTAATCGGGGAGCTTCCAGAAGGACATGCTTTCGGGGGAGGCAAAGCTCTCTTCGATCTCTTGCGCTGTTAGGGTTGTTGGCAATAAGTATGTGTTTTGTTTCAGTGATTGTCCGCCTGGTTTGTGGATGACGGCATCTTCGAGTGTCCAGAATTCTTTACTAAGACTTGCGCTTCTGGCGTCGACGCGCTGCAGGAAGTCGTTGCTTTCAGTGAAATATAGAACGCTGATTTTTTGCAGAATCCATTCAGGTTGTTTAACCTTTTCTGCATGCAATATTATGTAGCCGGGGATGAGTTCATTTTGCGGGGTGATTTCGTCGTCGTTTGACGCGCTTGATTCTATCAGAACGGCTTGGCGGAGCCAGAGGCCTTCTTGAAAGAGCGCGATTTGGCTTTCTTGACGTTTTAGATGTGTACGCTCTAAATCTTCGAATTTTCCGATGAAAATCGCGCCTAATGGGTTTATGGCCGTCATGTAAGCCACACCAATGAGCAGGCTGGTGAGTGTTATGGGCATTAAGAATTGCCATACTGAGAACCCGGAGGCGCGGACGATAATGAGCTCGTATTTGCGTGTGAGTTGCCAAAAGGTGAACATCGCGCTGAAGAGGATTGCAAAGGGGAGGAGTGTTTGCGAGACTTCGGGGAGTTTGAGTAGACCCATTTGTAATATAAGCCCTAATGGGATGTCGCTATATTTGCTTGCGCGGCGGATGAGTTCAACTGTGTCGAAGAGGTAGATAATGCTGAGCAGTGCGCTGAGTAGGATAATAAAATTAAGGGCGTAGCGTTTTGTTAGATATTTACTGAGCGTGGTTGTGATTTTCATGCCGCGCCCTCTTTAGAGTATAATGTTTTTCTGCGTAAATCTTCGCTTACTTTACTGAGGGCGAAGAGGGATATAAATATTGGCGCCAGGGTTATGAAATACATAAGAATGATGCCAATATTATTGTTTTTTGAGATGTTATAAGCTGATAGGAACAGGCTTTGCAGAACTATCACTGTGATGATTGTTGCGCCGATTTTGATGGTTTGGCCGCGTCTGTCAACTGGGCCGAGCAGCAGGGCGACGAGGCCCATTAATGGGAAAGCGAGCGCCAAAAGAGGGCCAGTGAAACGGCGATGGATTTCAACTGTGAATTCGCGCAGGCTTTCTCTATCTTTTTTGACAGTGATATCGGGGTTGAGCAATTGCGTTATTGTGCGCTCGTCTGGCTCTTTCCATTTTTGTCTGCTTTTTACACTGGTGGGGAGGTCGATTGTGTATCGATCAAAGGCGAGCTTTTGCAGAATTTGTGATTTTTCTTTGTATTCTTGCCGTGAGCCGTCAAAGACAATGACTTCATGGCCGTTGTCGTTCGAGACGATCAAGCCGCGGCGGGCGAGCACGGTTGAGGGGAGCTTGTTTGGATCACGCGTGTCGTGGATCATTAGGCCTTGGAGTTCTCCGCTTTCGGAACGATCGCGGATATAGACGGTGAGGCCTTTTCCGACTTTGTTAAAAACGCCCTCGCGGAAGAGGAAATTCGAAAAATCTGCTTTAAGTTCGACACGCATGGCCTGCATCTTGGCTAAAGAAATGGGCGCGACCCACATGGTGATGCACCACAGGAAAATTGTAGTCAGAACGCCAAGGATGATGGCTGGCTTTGCTAATGCGAAGGAGGAGTGACCGATTGCGCGCATGGCGGTGAGCTCGGAATCCAAGATCATTTTGTTATACAAAAACAAGGTTGCGGACATCAGTGATAGCGGGAGGATAATTTCAAAAAACCTTGGCAATGCAAGGCCTGTGAGAATCCAGAAGACGCTGCCTGCTGCCCCTGCATTCATGATGATTTCAAGGAAGCGCAGTGATTGTGAGAGGAAGATGATGAAGGTCAGGATGATGGCGATGAAGGCTGTGGCGATGGAGAGTGTCTTAAGTATGTATATATCAAAAATTTTCATTTAGATTAAGTCTTGCTACTGGTCATACACGGATCAAAACTATACTATACTACTCTTTAGAACGATCAATCATTTAAAATGACTAGGACCAGATCATGAGCATCACTCTTTCTTTTTCAAAAGCGCCCTTTAAGACTGCGGAGGCGGCGGTGCTGTGTTTTTATCATGAAAAAGAGCCGAGTGGGGCGGTGAGTTCTTTGAATTATGAGTGTCATGGGTTTGTGGATCATATTCTTGGGAAAAATAGGAGCTTTACGGGAAAGTTTGGCCAGGTTGAGGTTTTAATGGTTCCTGAAAACTCGCCTTATGATTATGTGGTTTTGCTGGGATGTGGCCGGAAGACTGATTTTGATGCGATTGAATCTGAGAAGCTTGGTGGGAAGCTTTATGCAGCGTTGGCTGATACAAATATTAAGAGTGTTGAGGTTTATTCCGATAATGATGTTGCGCAAAGTGGTGCGCTTGCAGCGCACATGGGTGCGGGGATGAAGTTGCGTTCTTATTCTTTTGAGAAGTATCGATCTCAGAAGCCTGATGATGAGCAACCCAGAAAGCTTGATGATGTTCATTTTGTTGTGTTTGATTCGGATGAGGCCAATGATGTGTATGCTGATCAATATGCGATGATTAACGGCGTGTATTTTGCGCGTGATTTGGTGAATGAGCCACCGAATTTTCTTTATCCTGAGGCGTATGCTAAGCGTATCAAGGAGCGCCTGAGGCCGCTTGGCGTAGAGGTTGAGATTCTTGATGAGAAGAAGATGGCAAAGCTTGGGATGGGCGCTTTGCTTGCCGTGGGGCAGGGGAGTGATCGGGAGTCGCGCATGGTGATTATGCGCTGGAAGGGTGATAAGACGAACACAGACGCGCCGCTGGGGTTTGTCGGAAAGGGTGTGACGTTTGATACGGGCGGGATATCTCTTAAGCCGGGTGCGGGTATGGAAGAGATGAAGATGGATATGGGAGGCTCTGCGGCGGTTGTTGGTTTGATGGAGGCCTTGGCGCGCCGCAAGTCGAAGGCCAATGTTGTTGCGATTGTTGGGTTGGTTGAGAATATGCCTTCTGCGCGAGCGTATCGTCCTGCTGATATTATTACGTCTTATTCCGGAAAAACGATTGAGGTTTTGAATACGGACGCTGAGGGGCGCTTAGTTTTGGTGGATTGTATGTCCTATATGCAAGATATCTATAAACCTGCGCTGATGATTGATTTGGCGACGCTTACGGGGGCGATGCTGGTGTCGCTGGGGCATGAATATTGCGGAACGTTTGCCACGGATGATGCGCTTTGGGAGCAAATGGATAAAGCAGGTCGTGATACGGACGAGAAATTATGGCGTATGCCTTTGGATGAGACATGGAAGGAAGAGATGGAGGGTACGATCTCTGATACGCAGAACATGTCACAGGCTGGGCGCTGGGCGGGGTCTTGTACGGCGGCTGGGTTTCTTTGGCACTTTGTTGATAAGGACATGAGCTGGGCGCATATGGATATTGCGGGCACGGCTTGGATCAAGAAAGATCGTGATATTACGCCGAAATACGGGACGGGATTTGGTGTGCGCGTTCTGAATAAATTTGTCGCGGATAATTATGAGTAAGCGTTTACGCACGCTGGATGATTTGGCTTCGGCCGGGTTTGACACGGATGGGCTTGAGGCAATCGCTGCGCGTTATGATATTGGCGTGAGTCCCGAGATGTTAGGTCAGGTCAAGGTGGCGAATGACGTGATTGGGTTGCAGTTTATTCCCTCGATTCACGAAAATATTGTTCAGCCTGATGAGCGGGAAGACCCAATAGGGGATGAGGCGCATAGCCCTGTATCGGGGATTGTTCATCGTTATCCTGATCGGGTTTTGTTTAAAGTGACCAATGTTTGCGCGGTGTATTGCCGTTATTGTTTTCGCCGTGAGAAGATTGGCGCGGGGTCTGCGCATTTGTCTGCGGATGATTTTGAGGTCGCGCTTGATTACATCAAGACCCATCCTGAAATTTGGGAAGTGATTTTAACGGGTGGGGATCCATTTGTTTTATCGGCGCAGAAATTAGAGCGGATTGTCGATGTGATTGAGGGGATGGATCATGTTAAAGTCCTCAGGATTCATACCCGCATCCCTGTAGCTAATCCTCGTAAAATTAACGATACGGTTTTAAGCGTTTTGAATAATGCAAGTCAATCCCTGCACGTTGTTTTGCATGTTAATCATCAAGATGAGATTACGCCTGAGGCGGCGGATGTTTTGAGTGCGCTGCGCAGGGCTGGGTGTTCTTTGTTGTCGCAATCAGTGCTGTTACGTGGAGTGAATGACAGTGTTGAGGCTTTGGAGGGTTTGTTCCGAAGTTTAGTGACGCATCAGGTGCAGCCCTATTATCTTCATCATTTAGACCGCGCGCGTGGCACATCGCATTTTCGTGTATCGTTGGAACGCGGGCAGGAATTGATGCGGGGTTTGCAGGGGCGGGTTTCGGGTGTTTGTTTGCCGCGCTATATGCTTGATATTCCCGGGGGGCATGGGAAAGTTCCGATTAATGGCGCAACGGTAAGGCCGTTGGGTGCGGGGCGGTATGAGGTTACGGATTATCGTGGTTTCAAACATGTGTATGTGGAGGATCCGTTATGACGGAGATTCGGTTTTATCATCTTCAGCGTCAATCGCAGGAGCAGGTTTTGCCGATGTTGTTGTCCAAGGCGCTGGAGAAGAGTCATAAGATTGTTGTTAAGCTTTCTAATATTCAGGCGGTTGAGGCGATGAATGAGCATCTCTGGACGTATCACCCTCATAGCTTTTTGCCGCACGGGTCAGCTAAGGACGGGGATGCCGCGCTACAGCCAATTTGGCTGACGGCGGAGGATGAAAACCCGAATGGAGCGGATGTCTTGATTGTGGGTGCGGGTGCTGAGAGTGCGATGCAGGGCGATTTTAAGCTGTGCTGTGAAATGCTGAACGGGCATGATGATGACGCTGTTGCTGCGGCACGCACGCGATGGAAGGTTTACAAAGAGAGCGAATTTGAGGTTACGTATTGGCAGCAGGGTGACCGTGGTTGGGAGAAGAAGGCTTAAA
>CAYGSA010000016.1:0-15130 GCA_964352375.1 uncultured Micavibrio sp. | reverse complement strand
GTCTTCTGCAAGTTCTTCTGGTTCAGCGAAGGGTGCCTCTTCGGCGGCAATGCGCGTTACGTTAGCTAGGGCGGCTGGGCTGTCTGATAGTGTTCTGAGCCACGCAACCATTGCGGCGCGGTCTTCGGGCTTTTTCAAGCCAGCGAAGTTCATTTTTGTGCCGGGCGCGTATTTTTTTGGTTTCCAGAGGAAGAAATTGAGTGATTCGTAGGTCCATTCCCCGCCTGTTGCAAGGAGGCCATCAGAGTATTTAAAGTCTGCTTGATGGCCTTTTTTCGCGTCAACGATGTTCCAAAGGTTTGGGCCTTGTTTGATTGGGCCACCCTTATCAAAGGAGTGGCAGGCCGCGCACGCTTTCGACAGTTTTGCACCTTTTTCAAGGTCTGCAGTAGCGAGCATGGCGAGAATTGGGTCAGGCAGTTGTGGTTTTGCCGGTGCGTTGGAGGCTACAACTGGTGCACCTTCAATCTGAACAGCGTCTTGTTTCAGCTCTTTTGGCTTCATGACTTTGTTCGCGACAAAGCCTGTCAGCATAACTGTTATACCTGCACAGAGCACGGCCGCAAAAATCTTGTTATTTTCTAAACTAGACATAGAGGAAAAAACCTATATTTATTTATCCTGAGATTTCAAAAGAACCTTTGTGCTTTACTATAGCAATTCTTTTGATTTTGTCGACAGGCTTTCATGAGCTAAAATTATTTAAGGGATGTTTATATTGTGCGTGATTATAAATCAATAGCTTTTCAAGGGGTGCGTGGTGCTTATTCGGATGTTGCGTGTCGCAGCGTGTTTCCTTCGCTTGAGACAGTGCCGTGTGCTTCGTTTGATGAAGCATTTCGTTGTGTGAGTGAGGGAGAAGCAGACCTTGCGATGATTCCTGTCGATAATACGATCGCAGGGCGTGTTGCGGATGTTCATCATTTGATGCCGCATTGGGATTTATTTATTATTGGAGAGCATTTTCAGCCGATTAATCATATGTTGCTTGGAGTTAAGGGCGCTAAAATAGAGGATATTAAGCATGTTCATAGTCATGTGCACGCTATTCCGCAGTGCAGGAATGTTTTGAAGGACTTGAAGGTTGAGGCGCATGTGCATGGGGATACTGCAGGGGCCGCGCAGGAAATTGCAACGCGTGGGGATAAGGCGCACGGGGCGGTAGCGTCGGAGCTTGCGGCGCAGATTTATGGTTTGGATATTCTCAAGCGTGATGTTGAAGATCATAGCCGTAATGTTACGCGGTTTTTGATTTTATCGGCGGAGCCAGATTTTCCTGCGCTTGAGGCCGAGGATGTCATGACCAGCCTTTTGTTTGAAGTGCGAAATCAGCCTGCGTCATTGTACAAGGCTCTTGGCGGGTTTGCGACGAATGGTTTGAGCATGACGAAGCTTGAATCTTATGTGGATGAAAATTTTCATGCGGCGCGGTTTTATTGTGATGTTGAGGGGCATCCTGAAAGTTTGCCGTTTCAACGCGCTGTGGAAGAGCTTGGGTTTTTCTCGGCGGATGTGAAGCTTTTGGGGGCGTATCTTGCGCACCCTTATCGCATGAGCGGGGTTAAAGAGCCGGATAAATTGTAAAAGAAAACCTTGATTTAACGAAAAATTTATTCCTTAATGGCAAGGTATAAATGACTTTAATTTAAGAATACAGGAATATTTCATGCCTACCCATGCAGACCTATCTAGTAAACTTTTAAAAGATGCTGCGACGTTTTTTCGTACTCTTGCGAGTCAAAATGATGAGCTTCAGCAGCAGATGAGTGAAAATGCGACTGTTTTTGAGCAGATGGGTGAATTGATCCAGAATGATCCGAATGGGTTTTTGGAAGGTACGGCTAATGGTGAGCTTGCGGGGCGGTTGCTTCGCGATGCGGCGACGTTTTTTCGCACACTTGCTGAGCAGAACGAGCCAATTAAAGAGCAAATGCATGAAAATGCTAATGTATATGAGCAGCTTGGGAATTTGGTTCAGCAAGATCCGCTTGGCATCTTAGATTAAAACATCATTTTGTCCCCAGCCTTTATTGCTGATAGGCTTGAGTTGTGAGGGCTTGGCGGGTTAAGATAATGCGTTAGCATTTTCTGCTTTCAGGCAACCTCAAAACATTAGAGTATCTCTCGTCATGGCCCCTTCCCGCAAAATTAAACGTAACCGTAAAAAGAAATCCTCTTTTCTTCCTGAGTCTTTTCAGGCCTTTATCGCACGGCGTCTTGTTGATGGTGTTGCTTTTGTCTTTCTGGGGCTTGGGGCGTTTATTCTTGTTTCATTGTTTAGCTATGACCGGACTGATCCATCTTGGAACAGTTCAGGCGCGGATGAGGGGGTGCAGAATGCCGCGGGTCAGCAGGGCGCGTATTTAGCGGATATCCTTGTGCAGACGCTTGGTTATGCCTCATTTGGCCTTGGGCTTGGGGTGCTTATCTGGGGGATGCGTATGTTTAAGCGGCGCTCTATCCGTCCGATTTCTTTGCGGCTGGCGGCGATGTTGGTTTCGGCACTGAGCGCTGCAGTGGCTTTGGCATATATTTCACGTGGTGGAAGTGCAGGGGCTTTGATTTTGGCTCAATCGACATCCTTTGTTTCTCTGCTTGGTTTGCCTTATGTTTATGAGACCTTGGCGATTTTTAGCGGCTTTGTTGCATGTGGTGTTTTTCTGTATGCGATGGCGGTAACCCACTATGAGATTGCGAGCGTTTGGTTTCGTATAAAGATGGCAGCCTACATTGTCGCGACGGCGCTTGTGTCGGTGGTGCATGGGTTTAACAGATGGATTGCGCGTTATAATCAGCCTGATTATGAAGGCGAGTCCTCCCTTAAGCTTGGTCTGATGGAGAAGTTGCGTGAGATGCGTGAGCAACGCGCTTTGGCGCGGGAAGCGCAGGAGAAGATTCAGGTTATGAGGCCAGAGGCTGCGGTTGCTCCAGATGGGCCGAAGAGTGTTGAACCTGTTATTTCACAGCCAGAGCCAGCGACATCAGAGTCGCCGCGCTCTTCTATTCCTGTGGTTAAGCCGAAGGCTGCGGATGGGAATAGTGCAAAGGCGCAAGGCTCTTCCCAAAAGCGGTTTGTGTTGTCTGATGTTGATGGAGAGTGGGAGTTTCCTCCTGTTTCCTTGATTCAAGATGTTCCTGCAAGTAACAAATGCGAGACGTTGAATGAGGATGCTTTGCGCCGTAATGCGGAGTTGCTTAAGAGTGTTCTTGCTGATTTCAATATAAAAGGCGACATTGTTAGTATTCATCCTGGGCCTGTTGTGACGCTTTATGAGCTGGAGCCTGCGCCAGGGACGAAGACGTCACGCGTGATATCGCTTAGTGATGATATTGCGCGGTCTATGTCTGCGGTGTCTGTGCGGTGTGCGGTTGTGCCGGGGCGGAATGTGATTGGGATTGAATTGCCGAATAAGACGCGTCAAACGGTGTATATGAAAGAGATGCTGATCTCGCGTTTATATGAGAAGACGTCTGCAAAATTGCCTTTGATTTTAGGTAAGGATATTGGCGGACAACCTGTATTGGCAGATCTGGCGAAAATGCCGCACTTGCTGGTTGCGGGGACGACTGGGTCTGGTAAGTCTGTGGCGGTGAATACGATGATTATGTCGTTGCTGTATCGTTTGTCGCCTGAGAAATGCCGTTTTATTATGATCGATCCGAAAATGTTGGAATTGTCGGTTTATGATGATATCCCGCATCTTCTCTCGCCTGTTGTGACTGATCCCGGGAAGGCGATTGTCGCGCTGAAATGGGCGGTCCATGAGATGGAAGAGCGTTATCGCAATATGTCGAAATTGGGTGTTCGTAATATCGAGGGCTATAATCAGCGTATGCGTGAGGCCCTTAAAAATGGTGAGCAGATTATGCAGAAGGTGCAGACGGGGTTTGATCCTGAAACGGGGAAGGCGACGTTTGAAGATCGTGAGATGGTGCTTGCTGAGCTTCCTTATATTGTTATTATTGTTGATGAATTTGCGGATTTGATGCTGGTTGCGGGGAAAGATGTTGAGAATGCGATTCAGCGTCTTGCGCAGATGGCGCGTGCGGCTGGGCTGCATTTGATTATGGCGACGCAGCGCCCTTCTGTTGATGTGATTACGGGCGTTGTCAAGGCCAACTTTCCGACGCGGATTTCGTTTCAAGTGACATCTAAAATTGATTCTCGGACGATCCTTGGAGATAGCGGCGCGGAGCAGCTTCTTGGGATGGGGGATATGCTTTATATGGCACCGGGTGGACGCGTGACACGTGTGCATGGGCCGTTTGCATCAGATGATGATGTTGAGAAGACGTCTGATTTCTT
Source organism: uncultured Micavibrio sp. (assembly GCA_964352375.1). Taxonomy (GTDB): domain Bacteria; phylum Pseudomonadota; class Alphaproteobacteria; order Micavibrionales; family Micavibrionaceae; genus UBA1672. The sequence goes on along the minus strand of CAYGSA010000016.1, from coordinate 10,824 downwards.
GCGTGCACAGGCGACTCCGTCTTATCTTGATGATATTACATCCGAGGATGCGGAGTTTGGCGGGGACAGCGCGGTGATGAATGCGATGTTTGGCGGCGGGTCTTCTTCGGATGGTGAGAAGGTGGATGAGCTCTATGATCAAGCGGTTGCGGTGATTACTAAAGAGGGTAAAGTCTCGACCAGTTTTGTACAACGTCACTTGCAGATCGGTTATAACCGTGCGGCGCGTATTATCGAGGAGATGGAGCGTCAAGGTGTGATTTCGCAAGCCAGCGCGACAGGCAAGCGTCAGATTTTGGTGCAAGACCACAGTGGTGCTTGATTTTTTAGAAGGCTTTACCCTTAAAATACGTATAGATTGATATGATGAAACTTTTAAGATTGTTTAGTTTGTTCGTGGTTTTTTTCTTTTTTTCTGCGCCTGTTTCTGCGCAAGAAAAGGCGCGTATTGTTGATCCTGATATGATTGGCAAAGCGGAGACATATTTGCATGATTTGAAAACGGCGCAGGCGCGTTTTGTGCAAACCACCCATACGGGCGCGCAATTGTCGGGTACATTTTATATGCAGCGCCCTGGGAAGTTGCGATTTGAATATGACGAGGTGGATGATTTTGTCATTGCGGATGGGTTGTTTATCCATTTTTATGATTCAATGCTTGAGGAGCACACGAACGCACCAATTCGTTCAACGCTTGCGCATTTCTTCTTGCGTAAGGATTTTTCTCTGACTGATGATTTGATTGTTAAGGATGCGCGTTATGGCGGTGGGCTTTTGCTGTTGCAAGTTGTGAAGGCGGATGAGCCAGCGGCGGGGTCGATTACGTTTGGATTTAGTGAAGATCCGTTTGAGCTGAGGAAGTGGCGTGTGAAAGATGCACAGGGGCAAATTACCGAGGTTGAATTATTTCACCTCAAAACAGGTATGAAGCATGATCCCAAGTTGTTTATCTTTAAAGACCCTAATCAGAAAAGCAGGAATTCTAGCTATAATGAATGATGGGCCGTTAGAGCATTTAATTCGATTACTTTCTGGATTACCTGGGCTTGGGAACCGTTCGGCGCGCCGTATTGCGCTTCATCTTCTTGCGCAACGCGGGCGATTAATGATGCCGCTTGCGAATGCTCTGTCTGATGCGGCGGAGAATGTGAAGGCGTGCACTGCGTGTGGCAATTTGGATATGATTGATCCGTGTGGAATTTGCGCAGATGGGCGACGTGATGTCTCGCAGATTTGCGTTGTTGCGCAGGTGAGTGATGTTTGGGCGATTGAGCGCACGCACAGCTATAAGGGGCGTTATTTTGTGCTGGGGGGCTTGTTGTCGGCTTTGGATGGCATTGGGCCGAATGATTTGCGGATTGATCGATTGATCGGGAATATTCGCGGCGCGGAAGTTCCTGTTGCGGAGGTGATTCTTGCGCTGAGCGCTACGGTGGATGGGCAATCAACGGCGCATTATATTTCTGATCATCTTGCGCCGTTGAAGGTTGCGGTGACGCATTTGGCCCATGGTGTGCCTGTTGGTGGTGAGCTGGATTATCTTGATGATGGTACAATCACCACCGCTTTGCGCTCGCGCGCTTAGTCTTTGGATGGCGTCAAATTTCAACTTGTTTATTGTTCAGAAACTTCGTTTCATTTATCTAACAATATATTCAGCTCGCTTCGCTTTTGTTTTTTCTACTCTTTTTCGGATATGAAGAGTGTTCCAGCGCTTGAGGCTTGTAGGGTTGATATGTGCGTGTAATGTGCACTGTGGTCACCGCCGATGGAGACGTCGTAATAGATGCCTGCGGGGAAAAAATGATCGTCTGTTGTTGCGGTTACGGATGCATTTCCAAAGGCGATATAGACGGGAACATCGGCGTATAGTCCGATGATTTTTGTATCTGATTCGAAGGCGTTTGCATTGCGCGCTGCGCTTGCGCCAGCGGCTATTTTATGGGCGCCGCCTGATTTCATGCGCAGTGCGGGGATTGGATTGTCGTTTTGGTCTTGGGGGAGAAGTGTTGTCATTGTTTTTCCTTTTAGCGTCACTTCCTTTTATTTTTTCAGTGCGTTACTGCGCGTCTAAGGTATTAAAATACCTGTCGCCGCTTGTGCCTGCTGAAAAATATAAAATTAAGCAACTTGGTTTGAGGGTTAATTCGCCTCTCTATAGGCGGAATTGTGGTGTTGATGTTCTATTTTTAGGACTATTTTCTTATTTAGTCAAGTGTTTTTAGCATGGATAGAGTGTGTAGCGCTTTTGGGGGGCTTTATAGGCGCGAATCCAGATCAGGGAAAAGAGTGACCAAGCGGGTAGCCAGAGTGCCATGTTTTGTGTGGATGCTTCGAGCGCGATATAGCTGAAGCTGATTGCTGAGAGAAGGGTGAAGCCTGATATAACAAGGATGCTTTGGTGTGGGTTTTCGATGAGGGCATGGCAAAGGACGCCTGCGCTGTAGGCAATGAGGGCGATCAGCATCACACGTGATGGGTTCGAGAGGATACCGTTGATGATCAGCTGATACATGTTTTCTGTCAGAGGGGTTTCAAGGACATATATTCCGCTTGCGAGAAGGGTAAGGCTGCATAATGCAATCAGACCTGTGGCGGTTTTACTGTAGGCGTAGCTTTGCCCGATCCAGAAGGCGGAGCCGATCATGAAGAGCAGCGCGATTCCCTCTATTCCGTTGTCTTTGCCAAGGTGGAAGGATGACAATGCGTATAGGGCTGCCATGCCAAACCAGAGGAGCGTACGTGGTTCTATGCATTCCATGGCGGCTAAACCGCGTTTGAAATGGTTTTGTCCGCGCATGCGTTTTGTGAGGTCGTAAGCGAGGCCAGTGCTTTGTGCGTTGGTGATTTTGGATGGGCTATTTGCAGCATTGTAGTCTTCGAAATATTCTTGTACTTCGAAGAGCGTGAGGACGCGCATCATGCAGACTATCCCCCAGAGTACCGATAGAGCACCCATAATAACGGTGGATTGAGGCATAAGGATAAATGCTGCTGTGCTGATGCAGAGGAGGGTTAAATAGGCGTAAAGGCCAGGATGTTTCGATGTGTAGTAAGACATTACTTTTGTTCTTTGGCGCTTAACATAATTTTGGGTGAGAAGTTTGAAGGTTTTTGTTGTGAAATCACCATAGGAGAATCGGCTCGTGATCCTTTTGTAATCAGGATAAAGCCGCATATGATGTTTAGGCAGGAAAAAAGCGCGATGAGTAAGAATGCGCCACGCCTAGAGGTGTGTGTGTTTGCGAATCGCATAGAAGTATAATACGCGATTTTTTAGGCGTCTTTGTAGGGGGTGTATTCATTTTCAGACGAGCCGTAGCCTAATTGAACGTGTTTTTGGGGGTCTATCTGGGTTAAGACGCTTGCTATGGTTGGGTTTCCAAACTTTTTGAATTGCGCTATTCCGTTGTGGATAAGGTCGCGTGGGGTTTTGTTCCATGCGATGCAGTAGAGGAAAAGATCGGAGCGTTTTTCCAAGGCGCGGGCATCGGGCACGGCCATTGATGCGGGGGTGTCTATGATGACAAGGTCATACGTGCCACGAAGATTTCGGATGAGGGCATCCATTTTTTCTGATGATATCATGTCGAGCGCGCTGTTGGGGACGGATCGTCCGTAGATGACATGGAGGCCCGATGGATCTGAGGTGTTGATTGTTTCTTCCAGTTTCTTGGTGCCGCTGAGGTAGTCTGCGAGGGTGTTTTTATTTCTTTGCCCCAGTGCGAGGTGGATGCTGGGGCGGCGCAGGTCTGCGTCAATCAGGATGACGCGTTGCCCTGATTTTGCGCTGAGGCGTGCGATCCATGCGGCGAGGGTTGTTTTGCCTTCGCCTGCAAGTGTGGAGGTTAGGGAGATGACTTTGCACTCAGTTTCGGTGCTCTCGGCTTGCAATTTTATATTTAGTTTGAGTGCGCGGATGGCTTCGCTGGTTTGGTTTGACGGGTTATCAAGAACAAAGTCGGCGATTGCTCTCTTTTTGTCTGGTATGGCTTTTGGGATGAGGCCGAAGCACTGAAGGTCAATGGTTTCCTCGATTTGGCGGGCGCTGGTGAATCCTGCGCGGCGGCGTTCTTGTGTTATTGCGACCAAGGACGCAATGAGGGCTGAGAGGAGTGCGGCCAAGATTGTCAGCAGTGGGATGTTCGGAAAAGACGGGCGTGCAGGCGGCGTTGCAGGAGTGAGGAGTGAGGCGCGATTGCCGTTTGTTGTTATGGCTTTATTGTGGACGCTAAGGAATGTTTCATACAGATTTTTGGCTTCTGTGAGGCGTGATTTTAGGGTGTCCAATTTTTCTTGGGATTGTTTATAACGCGCGGCTTCTTCTTCTAAAGAGGCTTGCATGCCTCTCTCTTCAAGGTTTTTAATTTCTGATTTCACGAGGGCGTAGTTGGTTTTCAAGACCTCCAGAATGGCCTCACTTTCTGCCGTGATTTGCTTGTCGATTAAAGTTAAGCCCGCGGCGAGGGCTTTCATGTCTGGGTGTTTGTCGCCATAACGTACGCCAAGTTGGGCGCGGTCTTGTTTGAGTGCGCGCTGTTTTTCGAGCAAGTTTTGGATCGCGTTTGAGTTTCTAATCGCAGGGGCGTTCGGATTTAGCGTAAAGTTTCCGTCTTTTTTCAAAAAGGGTGTGATGTCTTTTTGTGCCTTGAGGAGTGATATCTTTGCTGCCTCGTAGGCTTCGTGGGTTTTTATGGATGGGGTGCGGGCGTGTTTTGTGGCTTTAGCTTCGAATGTTTCTAGTGCGGTTTGTGCGGTTTCGATGTTTGTTTTGAGCGTTTGCAGGAACTCCAGGGTTTTGGGATCGTTATTGTTCAAAGGTTCTTTGGAGAGTTTTGCGATGTAGGATTTTGCAAGTGCGTTTAAAAGGCGTGCGGCTTGTTCTGCGTTTTGGCCTGTATATTTTAGGTTTAGGACGGATGCGCGGCCTGCGGGGTGGATGTTTAGGACCTTGTTTTCTTCGGGGGATGAGCCGAAGGTGCTGTGAAGTGCTTCGATATGGGTGTGGAGGGTTTGTTCGCTGGCGCTATCGAACAGGATTTGCGCTTTTGCGGTAAAAAGCGGCGGGGCGCTCATGAGTGCAAATGCTGATGCCCCTGCGCCAAGCACTGTAAGCGTTGCAATAAATCCTGCGCGGCGCTTTAGAATTGCGCTGATGCTGTTTGATCGGATCTGTGTCATCGGTTTCCTGCCCAAAAGAAGCGCTCTTTTACGATGATGATGTCTCCTGCGGTGGGGTGATAGTTTTCGGCGCTGACGGCCAGTTTTTCATTGTCGCGCATAATTTCGAAGGTTTTTTTGTCTGCGCGTCCTGTGTATCCACCCGCAAGGGCGATGATGTTTAAAATGTTATGTGCATCTGTAAGGAGGTCGTAGCGCCCCGGGTTTTTGACGCTGCCCAGAATGTAGATGCCGCCGTGTGCTTTTTGTATTTCTGTTGTTGGGGGGCGTGTTTCTGGTTTTTGATTTTCTAGTATACTGACAATGATTGTGGGATCAATAAGATATCCGTCACTGTAGCGCTGCGTCAAAAGTGATTCTATTTGACTTGGTGTTTGACCTTTAATTGAAAGTGTTCCGATGAGGGGGAGGGTAATTTCATCATTTTGGTTTGTCGTGTATGTTCCGCTCAAGCTCTCTTCGTTCAGGACTTTTATGGACAGTGTTTTGCTTGCACTTATTATTCGACTCTCTGCGTTTTGAATGTCTTGTGCAACGGTAGGGGTTGCGGAGTAAAATACACCGACAGAGCCATAAAACATCAATAGAGAGCTCGCGCCCAAGAGTTTGAAAAACATAAATTTTCCCGTGGTTACGCAGAGTTGAATTATTATTAGGTATGAGGCTACATTAGTCTTTTTCTGCGCTGTGGGCAAGGGGCAGTTCGAGAAAATGCGTAGCGATTTTCTGGTGCGCGCCTGTATAGATATTTTTTTTCGATACTATTCGGCTTGTTTCTAGGCTTTGGCGTGATTTTCTGTGACGCTGTGCTCTATGAGGCGTGCGCCGCCTGGAAGGTCGATGAGGCGAATGTAGAAATCAGGCGCAGCACCGTCGGCTTTGAATAAATCTTCTGCGCCCATAATGGCTTCGGCGAAACGGTTCGCGGCTTCCATGGGTTCGGTTTCATAGAGAGGGCGTTGCAGGAGCAGAGCGAATTCACCCGTTTCGGTTTGGGCAATGATGTCTGATTGACGGCGCAGGCGTACGAGATATTTTGATAGTTTTGCCGCGGCGTATTCCGCGCTAGATGCCCCCTCTGTTTCATTGATTGTTTTGTAATTTTGTATGCCGATAAAGACAACATAGGTGCGTTCACCATAGCGGTCTGCACGATCGATCGCGGAGAGGAAGAGTTGGTTGAAGGCGGATTTTGCGATGATGCCGCCTGCGCTTGGGAAATCTTCTGACTCATCGCCGATGCGTTTGATTTGTGAGACAAGGTAGTGTGCATTTTCAACGCTTGTATCCAAGGCTTTTGGGTCGAGTGGCTTTGTGAGGCGGTCATTGGCGCCTGATTGGATGGCTTCGATCAGAGAGATATCGCCCATCTGTACAATATAAGGATAATAATTTGTTGCGCGGCGGAGATTTAAAATAAGGGGGCGGGCGCTGGTCAGTGGCGCGGGGTCAAGGAAGATCATATCGTAATGTTCCTTGGCCAAGCGTTCGACGGCGTTGTTCTTCACTTCTTCTTGGGTGATTTTATGTCCAAGAGGCTCTAGGCGGGTGCGCATAAGCTCTGTTGTTATTTCTTCTCTATCTACGACCAAGATTTTCATGATATGCCCTTATTGCTTACATCATTTCTGAGTATGATAATGCCAAAAACACTATAATGAAACCTTAATAATGTTTGCGAAACTCTCATCTTTATTTGCGTGGGGTTTTGTTTTAGGATGCACATTCCAAATATAGCTATAAGGACTGCGCATAAAATGAGTATTGTATTACACCAAAATGATTTGCCTGATGACTTGGATCTTGGGCCTGTTGTGGCTATTGACACAGAAACTATGGGGTTGTTGCCAGCGCGGGATCGTTTATGTTTGGTACAGCTTTCTTCAGGCGATGGCACGGCGCATTTGGTGCAGATGCTTGATGGGTCGTTTGATGCGCCGAATCTTAAGCGTTTGGTCGCAAATGAAAATGTGCAGAAATTATTCCATTTTGCGCGATTTGATGTCGCGGTGATGAAGAAATATCTGGGTGTTGGTTGTCCGAATGTGTATTGCACGAAGATTGCGTCGCGTTTGGTGCGGACTTACACCGATAAGCATGGGCTGAAGCATATTTGTCGTGAGCTGTTGGGGGTTGAGCTGAGTAAGCAGCAGCAATCATCGGATTGGGGCGCTGTGGAGCTTTCGAGTGAGCAGATGAATTATGCCGCAAGTGATGTTTTTTATTTGCATAAGCTTAAGGCGCAATTGGATATGATGCTTGAGCGTGAAGGGCGCACGGCGCTGGCGCAGAGCTGTTTTGATTTTCTTGGGACGCGTGGTGATCTGGATTTGATGGGATGGGATTATGACATCTTCGAACATTAAAGAGCAAACATCGACTTCGGGCGATGTGCAAATAGCGGTGCATGTTTTAACGACTGAGGCTGCGGCTTTGCAGGCTTTGGCTGATTCAATTGATGAGAGTTTTATTGCCGCGGTCAGTGCGGTGCATGAGATGAAAAGCCAAGGGCGCAATGGTCGACTGATTATTGCCGGGATTGGTAAAAGCGGGCATGTGGCACGCAAGATAGCGGCGACGATGGCGTCGACTGGGACGCCGTCATATTTTGTGCATCCAGGTGAGGCCAGCCATGGTGATATGGGTATGGTGACCGAGAATGATGTTGTTTTGATGCTGTCTAATTCTGGTGAGAATAACGAGCTGTCTGATCTCATTCATTATACGCGCAGATACAATATTACGTTGATTGCGATGACGGGGAATGAAGAGTCTACGCTTGCGCAATATTCGGATATTTGTTTGCTGTTGCCGTCGATGGGTGAGGTTTGCCCCAATGGGCTTGCGCCGACGACGTCAACGACAATGATGATGGCTTATGGAGATGCGCTGGCAGTTGCTTTGCTTGAGCGTATGGGGCTTACGCCAGAGCAGTATAAGGTTTTTCATCCGGGTGGGAAGCTTGGTCAGAAATTGATTAAGGTGTCCGAGTTGATGATTCAGGGTGATGATTTGCCGATAGCGACGGATGATGCGCTTATGGATGAGGTGATTTTGACGCTGTCGGGGAAGAATTTGGGCGCTGTTTTGATTTTTGGGGATGGTGTGCTTGCAGGGATTGTGACGGATGGTGATTTAAAGCGTCACATGGCGCCTGATCTTTTGCAAAGGCCAGCGCGTGACATTATGAGCGTTGACCCTAAATCTATATCCGAAGATGCTTTGGCTGCCCAAGCTTTGGAGATTATGACGAAAGTTCCTGGGCAGTATATCACAAGCCTTATTGTTAAAGATGAATATGGCGCGGTTGTGGGGCTTATTCGTTTGCAGGATTGTTTGCAGGCGGGTGTGGCTTGACGGAAGAAGAGCTTGCCGAGCAGCGCGCAGAACGCCTTTCTCGCCGAGATCGCAGTGGTACCGTTAATCTGGGGTATACAAAATTTGTGCGTGTGATGCGCCTTGCGCTGCCTTTGGCGGCGGCGGTTGTTATTTTGGTCGTGTTCTTGCGTATGGGTGGGACGGAGGAGACGATTAAAGCGGTTGAAATGACACCCGAGACGCCAGAAATAGAGAAAGAAGATGTTGCACGAAATGAGTTGGTTAATCCAAAGTTTATGAGTGTTGACCATAAGAATCAGCCGTTTGAAATTGTTGCTGAGCGTGCGGTTCAGGGCGATAAGAATAAAGACCTGATTGTGCTTGACCGTCCGGTTGGTATGATGAATCTTATGAACGGTGCGAAAGTGACTATGCGTTCTGATGCGGGCGCGTATCGTCAGGATACCGAGCGTTTTTTCCTTGAGGGTCATGTTGTGCTTGAGCATTCGGATGGTTATAAGCTTGCGAGCAGTGAGGCGCATATTGATATGGATCAGAATTATGCGTGGTCGGAAAAGGATGTGCGCGCAAGCGGCCCTGATCTTAATATTGACGCTAAAGGTTTGCATGTGAATGGTCAGGCTGGGGATATTGTTTTTACTTGCCCTGCGACGCTGGACTTGCAGGGCGGTTTTAAGGGGCTGGAATGATACGGTTTTATTTGATTTTTGCTGTTGTCTTTGCGCTGGGTGTTCCTGCTTGGGCGCAAAATGCGGATAGAAATAAGCCGCTTGAAATTACGGCGGATGAGAGCCTTGAGTGGAATCGCACAGATCTTTATTTCAAGGCGCGCAAGAACGTTAAAGCGACGCAAGGGAAGACGAGCCTTTTTACTGCCCTTTTGACGGCCAAGTATCGTGATGGGAAAGAGGGTGGCATTGATATATATACTATTAAGGCTGATGGCGCTGTACGTATTGTTTCCGAGAACAGTCAAGCTTACGGTGATCACGCGGTTTATGATGTTGATACAAGCTATGCGGTCATGACGGGGGATCATCTTCGCCTTGTCTCTGATGATCAGGTTGTAACGGCGCGTGATAAGTTTGAATATTATGTGAGCGCTGGGCGGCTTGAGGCTCATGGCCAAGCTAAAGCTGAGCGTGAGGGGGATATGCTTGAGGCGGATAAGATGATTGCTTTGTTTGAGCAGGATAGTAAAACGGGAAGGCGCGTATTGAAAAGCCTTGAAGCTATAGGAAATGTTGTGATTACAACACCTGATGAAATTTTGACTGGGAACCGCGCTATCTATTCTGCGCAGACAAATGTTGCGGAATTGTTGGAGGGTGTTGTGATTGTTCGGGGGCCGAATAAGCTGCAGGGCACACGCGCTGAGGTGAATTTGGAGACGAATATCAGTAAGATTTATGGCGGGACGCCTGCTGAGGGGGGGCGCGTTCGGGGGGTTTTCTATCCGAGCAGTGCTAAAAAACCTGAATAAGCTGGATTGCTTTTTATATTGCCTTTACCGTAAGATAAATATAGAGGGTATCCATGATCGCTAAGACGTCTACATTACCGAAAAAAGCGCGCATTAAGAGTGTTCCGAAGGGGCTTTGTGCTGTTCACTTATCAAAGGCGTATAAAAAACGCCCTGTTTTGCGTGATGTGAGTTTGAATATTAATCGCGGGGAGGCGGTAGCGTTGCTTGGCCCTAACGGGGCGGGGAAAACGACGTGCTTTCATATTATCACGGGGTTGATTGGCGCTGATGGTGGCGGGATCTTGCTTGATGGTCAGGATATTACGAATTTGCCGATGTATCGCAGATCGCGGCTTGGGGTCGGGTATTTGCCGCAGGAAGCTTCGATTTTCCGTGGGTTGAATGTTGAAGATAATTTGCGTGCCGTGATTGAGTTGCAGGATTTAAGCAAAGATGATCAGGAAGTTTTGCTAGAGGATTTGCTCGCAGAGTTTAGCGTTGAGCATTTGCGCCGTACGCCGTCTTTGGCGTTGTCCGGGGGGGAACGCCGCCGCGTTGAGATTGCGCGGGCGCTTGCGGCGCGGCCAGATTTTGTGCTGCTCGATGAGCCTTTGGCGGGCGTTGATCCGATTGCGGTGAATGATATTCGGAATTTGATTGTTCAGCTGAAAGAGCGGAATATAGGGGTTTTGATTACGGATCATAACGTGCGGGATTGCTTGGGCATTGTTGACCGGGCGTATATTTTGCATGATGGTAAGGTCCTGATGGAGGGCCCGCCTGAGGATATTGTCGAGAGCGATGACGTGAAACGGGTTTATCTGGGTGAAGGGTTTTCG
>CAYGSA010000015.1:0-30559 GCA_964352375.1 uncultured Micavibrio sp. | reverse complement strand
CCTGACATCCCGATCAACGTAATGGCCTTATTCGGCGTCTCCAGAAAATCATGCTTTGTAACTTTCATAATTTAAGCCACGCTCAATATTTTAGGAACTTTAAAATGCACATCCTCGCGCGTAATCGCGACCTCTTCCACCGTCACATCAAACCGCGCCCGCGCCGCTGCAATCACCTCATCAACCAAAATTTCTGGTGCAGACGCCCCCGCGCTCAATCCCAAAGCACCAACACCATCAAGCCAAGCCCAATCAATATCCTGAACCCCCTGAACCAATTGCGCCTTCTCGCACCCATTCAACGCCGCGACCTCAACCAAACGATTAGAATTAGACGAATTCGGTGCGCCTATAACAATCACCGCATCGCTTAAAGGCGCAATCGCCTTCATAGCCGCCTGCCGGTTCGTCGTCGCATAACATATATCTTCTTTTCGCGGCCCTTTAATATCAGGAAACTTCTTTTGTAATGCTGCAACAATCGCCGCCGTATCATCCACCGAAAGCGTCGTCTGCGTACAATAGGCTAGCGAATTTTGATCAAGATGAAGGCTCTGCACATCCTCAACAGTCTCAACCAAAACCACCGCGCCTTTGGGCAACTGTCCCATTGTTCCAATCACCTCAGGATGACCAGCATGCCCAATCAAAACAATCATATCCCCCGCCTTGTGATGTCGCTCCGCCTCGCGATGAACTTTGCTCACCAAAGGGCAAGTCGCATCAATAAAGAACATGTCCCTCGTCTTTGCCTCCTCAGGCACAGATTTCGGCACACCATGCGCAGAAAAAATCACAGGCTGCCCATCATTAGGAATTTCATCAAGCTCCTCTACAAATACCGCCCCTTTATCCCGTAGAGAATCAACAACAAACTTGTTATGAACAATCTCATGACGAACATAAACCGGAGCGCCATATTTCTCCAAAGCAAGCTCAACAATCTGTATTGCCCGATCCACACCCGCACAAAATCCACGCGGCGCCGCTAAAACAATTTTCAAAGATTTTTTATTCATGATCTTTGTATAGTCAATTGTGAATTAATAATCTATACTATTTAACTGAATTTGTTCTGTAATTAAGGTTATACACAAATGAAATATATCTATATCGCACTTTCGTGCCTTCTATTAAATGCCTGCCAAACCTATGAAGCTATTCAGGACGACGTCCATGAACTGACTACAGGAAATTACAACACCGCGCGCGCCGTCAATAATGAGGCTGACGTGTTGCTTGTCAGCGAATGCCCAAAGCTAGAAATAGTGCGCGACCTGGGCATAATAAGCGACTTCACAGACCCCCGCCGCCAAGAGAATAAAAACCTGACCTCACGCGTTGCCATCACAAGCGCCGAAAGCAGCTGCGAGCTTTCTGCTAAAACAGCAACCGTTGATCTAAAACTGATCTTCGATGGCACACTCGGCCCGAAAGGACGCGCACAAAAAACAGACAAACCGTTCTTCTCTTATCCCTTCTTCGTCGCTGTCACCACACCAAACGGTAAGATTTTAGCCAAAGAAATTTTTGCAGCCTCCATGACCTACAGCGCAAATGAAAACAAACATACATATTACGAAAATATGCGTCAGATCATCCCCATCAAAAGCAAACAACAAGCCCGTTTCTACAACATCTTAATTGGCTTTCAGGTGACATCTGATCAACTAAAATATAACCGTGAATACCTCGGAGCATCCAAAAGCGCACAAGCCGCCAAAAAGGTTAAACCCGTAAATTGATGTGTAATTTTAACCTAGGCGAATACTGGAAAAACGAAACACAGGAACACCTCTCCTGCGCGCAAAAAACCGCAGAGATATTGCAAGAAAAATTCGAACCTGTGCTAGAATCCTGCTTAGACGCCATCAAATCAGGAAACAAAATCATGTTCTTCGGCAACGGAGGCAGCGCCGCCGACGCACAGCACCTCGCCACCGAGCTTACCGTCCGCTTCATCAATGACCGCGCCCCCATCGCTGCCATCGCACTGACCACCGACACATCAACATTAACCGCCGCAGGCAATGACATGGGCTTCGGCCAAATTTTCGCCCGCCAAATCACTGCCATCGGCCAAAAAGGCGACGTCGCCATTGCCATCAGCACATCAGGCAACAGCGCAAATATTATAAACGCCCTAAACACCGCACGCGAGAAAAACATCACAACAATCGGCCTCTCTGGCAAAGACGGCGGTAAAATGCCTAACCTGTGCGATCATATGATCATCATCCCATCAAACACCACCGCGCGCATTCAGGAAATGCACATCCTCATCGGCCATATGCTATGCGGCGCATTAGAGCAAAAATTAGGTTTAAGTTCTTGAGAAAACCCGCATCTTCGCATACACTGCGTTCTTTCGGAAAAAGGAATAACTATGCCTGAACAACAAGCCATAGAAACTTTGAGTTTTGAAGAAGCGCTCGCAGAGCTGGAGCGCATCGTCCGCAGCCTCGAAAGTGGTGAAGCGGCGCTAGAACACTCCATCTCTGCCTATGAACGCGGCACACACTTAAAAAACCATTGCGAGAGCAAGCTCCGCGACGCCCAATCCAAAATTGAAAAAATATCAATCGCCGCCGATGGCAGCATCCAAACCCAACCTTTAGATCAGGAATAAAAATCTATGGCCCCTTCACCTCGTGATGCAGACCCCTCTCTCCAAAACGAAATGGACAATGTAAGCGATGCTGTTAACAAAACAATCAGCCGCCTGCTCCCTGAAACAGATCTTGCCGAAAACAGATTATTCGAAGCCATGCGCCACGGCACATTAAACGGTGGAAAACGCCTGCGTCCCTTCTTGGTCATGCACTCTGCCGCTTTATTTAACGTCGACCCTGCACGTGCCCGCCGCGTCGCCGCCGCCCTTGAATTCATTCACTGCTATTCCCTCATCCATGACGATCTACCGGCCATGGATAATGCCGCGCTCAGGCGGGGTAAACCAACCGTTCACCGACAATATGACGAAGCCACCGCCATCCTCGCTGGCGACGCGCTCCTGACTTTGGCCTTCGAAGTCCTCAGCGAAAACGACACGCACGAAGACCCTCGCGTACGCTGTGAACTCATAACCGCCCTCGCAAAAGCCTCAGGTGGGCATGGCATGGCAGGCGGGCAAATGCTCGACCTCATCGCAGAAAAAGCAGAATTCGACCTTGGCACAATTTCGCGCATGCAGCGCATGAAAACAGGAAAACTCATGGCCTTTGGCTGCGAAGCAGGCGCAATTCTTGGCAAAGCCCCTGCAAGCCACCGCAAAGCACTATGCAACTACGCCTTCGACCTCGGCCTCGCCTTCCAAGTCACCGACGATATCCTCGACGTCGAAGCCGACCCCCAAGACACTGGCAAAGACACAGGCAAAGACAGCGACGCGGGCAAAGCAACCTTCGTATCCGCCATGGGCAAAGAACAGGCCCGCGACCGCGCCGAAATGCTCATCAACCAAGCCATTGGCCACCTGCGCATCTTCAACGGCCGCGCCAAAATGCTAGAACAACTCGCGCAATATGTTTTGGCTCGGCGGGCTTAAAAAATTTGAAACCCCATTTCCTTTGATTTTTAAAACGGTATGTTGTAAAACGAGCACACCATGGAAAAAGCGCTAAAAAACCAGAACGAAAAAACACCGCACACGCATCTGTTGGAACATATCCACACGCCCGCTGATCTCAAATCTCTGAGCGATGAGCAACTTGAGCAAGTGACCCAAGAAGTCCGTGATTTCATGATCGCCAGCGTCTCCAAAACAGGAGGTCACCTCGGCGCAGGCCTTGGCGTCGTGGAGCTAACCGTCGCCCTCCACGCTGTATTCGATACCCCCCAAGATCGCATCATCTGGGACGTCGGCCACCAAGCCTACCCGCACAAAATCCTGACTGGGCGCAAAGAAAAAATGCACACACTGCGCCAAGGCGGCGGCCTCTCTGGCTTCACAAAACGCAGTGAGAGCGAATACGACCCCTTCGGCGCGGCGCACAGCTCCACATCAATCTCCGCTGGCCTTGGCATGTCCGTGGCACGTGACCTCTCAGGCAATGATAACAATGTGATTGCTATCATCGGTGACGGCGCACTCTCTGCGGGCATGGCATATGAGGCCATGAACAACGCAGGCGCAAGCAAATCTAAACTCATCGTAATTTTAAACGACAACGATATGTCCATCGCACCGCCCGTCGGCGCAATATCACAATACCTGACACGCATTGTATCGGGCAAAAACTACACAAACGCCCGCGAATTCGGCAAAAAAATTACAGACCTTCTCCCCACCCCCTTACGCAAAGCCGCAAAACGCGCCGAAGAAAACGCCCGTGTTGCACTCGGCGGGGGCACACTCTTCGAAGAAATGGGCTTTTATTATATCGGCCTAGTTGACGGCCATAACCTCGATCAACTCCTCTCGATCCTGCGCAACATCAAAGACAGCGACCGCGAAGGCCCAATCCTGATCCACGCGATCACCCAAAAAGGCAAAGGCTACGCACCTGCCGAAAATTCAAAAGACAAAATGCACGGCGTTAAAAAATTTGATGTAATTACAGGCGCGCAAACCAAAGGAAAAACAAACGCACCAAGCTACACAAATGTCTACGCCGATGCCCTGATCCACGCCGCAAGAAATGACAAAAAAATCGTCGCCATCACCGCCGCCATGCCATCCGGAACAGGAATAGACAAATTCTCCTACGAATTCCCGGAACGCAGCTTCGATGTCGGCATCGCCGAACAACACGCCGTAACTTTCGCTGCGGGAATGGCCACCGAAGGCTACAAGCCTTTCGTCACAATCTACTCTACCTTCCTGCAACGCGCCTATGACCAGGTCGTCCATGATGTCGCCATCCAAAACCTGCCCGTACGTTTCGCCATGGACCGAGCAGGCCTCGTCGGCGCAGATGGATCAACACATGCAGGCACATTCGACATTGCATATCTGGCATGCCTGCCAAACTTCGTCGTCATGGCCCCAAGCGATGAATCAGAACTCATCCACATGACCGCAACAGCCGCAGCCTATAGCGCAGGCCCCATAGCCTTCAGATACCCACGCGGTGAAGGCACAGGCGTAGATCTTCCCGAAACTCCGGAAATCTTAGCAATCGGCAAAGGTCGCATCATCCAAAAAGGCAAGAAAATCGCCCTCCTCAGCTTCGGCACACGCCTTGAAGAATGCAAAAAAGCCGCCAGCCAAATCAAGGATAAACTGGGCTTAGACATCACAATCGCCGATGCACGCTTCGCAAAACCCCTGGACAAAGATCTTGTAAAAACGCTCGCCCAAACACACGATGCCATGATCACAATCGAAGAAGGCAGCCGCGGCGGATTCGGCTCCATCGTTCTGGAATGCCTCGCAAAAGAAGGCCTGCTCGATAAAGGCCTGAAAATCCGCAATATGACACTGCCAGACAAATTCCAAGACCATAACGCCCCAGACGCACAATATGACGAAGCAGGCCTAAACGCCAAACACATCGCAACGCTAGCCTCCTCCCTCATCTAAAAACCTTGACATTTTAGGATATAATTCCTATTATGGGGATTTACAACTCTTAATCAAGGATAAACATGAATAATCAACCCCCACCCCCACAAAACGACACAGACGAATGTGAAACCCCGCATCTTCATCCCAACACACCCATGGCGCTCTACAGCATGGAAGCCATCGGAAAACACGTATCAGAAAGCCTGACCGCAAAAGATATGGTCGAAGTGCTCCACAGAGCATTCGACCAAGACCCAGAAGGCGAAGCCATGCTGTTAACACAGGCGCAAATCCTCGATCAGCTCTTCCACCGCCTGACGATCAACGCCATGACCGCCGCCGAAAACGACGAAACCCCCGTCAAACATTACGTCCATGATAAACGCGTTCATTTACTTCTTCGACTTCAAAAGCAATGCCGCGCCACCCTCGATTCCCTGCGCCAGATCAGAGACAATTACGACGACCGATATGAAGAAAGAATAAGAAAAAAACACGAACGAACTATACAAAATGACATAGAAAGAGAATATGACCGTGCCCCGTTGGACAGAAGAAGATAGAAAAAAACAATCAGAGATGATGAGAAAAAACAAGCCATGGACAAAATCCACTGGCCCCAAAACCCAAAAAGGCAAAGACAAAGCCGCACAAAACGCATATAAACATGGCATGCGCAGCCGCGACTATGATGAAATATGCAGGCTTTTAAGGGCACAAAAACGCGTCTTAGAAACGCTCAATGATTGACCCGCGCAAATAACAGGCTATGATCTAATATGTCTCTAAAAACCCCGGATATTGTAATTTTTGATATGGATGGAACAGCCGTTCGGCATATCAACCCACGGCTTTTAACAATCCTGGAATTTCTCGATAGCGCCGCGTATAAAATTTCAAAACTCTTCAGCTGGATTTTCAAACGCGGCGCCAAAGGCCCCATGGTTCCAAAATGGCACGACCCTGAATGGAGCAACCCCAACAAGAAAAAGCCAAAACTCCTTGTTCATCGTGCAATTCACAAATTTCGCCGCAAACCTGTTGAGCAAATTGTACAGCCTTGCCTTGGCTTGTACGATGTTCTCGACCTTCTCAAAAAACACAATATTCCCATGGCAATCGTCAGCAATGGCCTCGGCAAAGGATATGGGCATGATATTCTTGAAAAATTTGACCTTGAAAAATATTTTCCGACCGCTATTTTCCGTGAAGATATCACCAAATCAAAGCCCAATCCTGAGCCAATCCTGCTCGCGCTCAAACGCATGGGACACGATCCAAAACAAGGGGATATCATCTGGTATCTAGGCGACCGCCGCAAAGATGTGCTCGCCGCCGTTGCAGCATCTGGCGCAATCGCCGGGGACGTCCTGCCCATCGCAGTCGCCTTCAACGCCGCCGTCGCCGTACTAGAGAAAAACTACGGGCCTGATTACATCATCACATCCTACCACGATATGTACGATCAACTCCGCGCTATGTTAGAGGGCAACACAGAATCGATGGTCACTGAACAGTAATCGGCGCATAAACGCTGTTACTACGTGCATCTTGCATCACCATAAACTGCGCAATCATCGGCTCCAGTGGCTCAAGATACCCTGCCAAAGCGCCCAGCGAACGCCCCGCCATAACCTGGCCCTCAAGCAAAGCCACAAAGCGCTCTACCGCGCTCAACGGCCTAGGCATCACCACCACGTCAATGTCGGCGCGCGTATAGCCCGTATCCACCTGCGCCGCCGCGTAATCAAGCGCTTCACTCAAGCCACCGAACTGATCAGCCAGCCCGTTCTCAACCGCGCGTTTACCAGACCAAACCCGGCCCCGTGCAAGCGCCTCAACCTCCGTCACATCCATGCCTCGCCCCTGCGCCACACGCGCAACAAAGCCGTCATAGATGTGATCCAGCATCGCATTCATCCGCTTGGCCTCGCTCTCTGAAAACGGCGTATTCATCGACCACATCCCCGCATTCTCCCCCCACGCCGTGCGCGACCAATTGACATCCAGCTTCTCCCACATCTGCGCAAGCGAGAACTTGCCGCCCAACACACCAATGGACCCCGTAATCGTAGAGGGAAGCACGAAGATCTGATCCGCATAAGCCGAAATCCAGTACCCTCCAGAGGCCGCAACCGGCCCCATAGAGACAGTCACCGTCTTGCCCTCATCCTGCACCTTCTCCATCGCACGCAAGATCGTCTCGGACGCAACTGGCGACCCACCCGGGCTATTCACACGAAGAACAACGGCCTTAACAGCATCATCACGCGCCGCATCATACAGCGCATCCGCGACATCGTCGGCACTCGCAATCCCATCATCCGCAGAGTTGCCCTTCTTGTCATCATCCATAATCGCCCCGACCGCGTAAATCAGCGCGACATTCGGCTTAGGAGAATCCACCTTAGGTGCAGCAAACGCACTCTGCTTGAAAGGCTCCAACACATACGCATCAAAAGCGACATAGCCAAAGCTCTCATCTTCAGGATCCCCCGTGACCTTCTGATTGATGGCAGAAAACAGCTCATCGACATACTTCACATGATCAACCAAATCCGCCTGAAACGCCTCCTGATCAAGGAACAACCCACGATCAACCAAAGACTTGAAATCAACATCCATATCCTGCTCAAGATCAGATGTGATAATCCCCGCAATGTCATCAATCAAAGCACGCGTAGAGTCTTGGTTGGCTTTGGAAATCTCGGAACGCGTCAAACTCTCATACGCGCTCTTATACTCCTTACGTTGGAACATGTTCGGCTCCACGCCAACATTGTCAAGCACATCACGCAAAAACGGCATTTCCGCGTTCAGACCATTCAGCGCAACAATACCCATCGGCTGCAACCAAACCTCATCAAACCCTCGCGCAAGATAGTACTGCCCTAGGCCACCGCTATAAGACATGCCATACACATAGGCGAACTTACCGCTAGAGCGAAAATCGGCCAGCGCCGCACGCAACTCTTGAATATGTGCCAAACTATAGGTAGGGCTTCGCATCTCCGCGTATATCCCTGCTACACGCGGATCATCCTTCGCCCGCTCTAGCGCCGTAATGTAGTTCCGAACGGTGCGCGTATCCTCAGAAAACGGATCAGTAAAGCTCGCCTCCTTCGGCAAATCCCCCAAAGTCCCGTCAAGCTTAAGGTGCAACACCATCTTATGCGGCAAGCTTTGCTCAAACTCTTGAACATAAGGGCCAATCGCCCACATCGTCATGATGATCGTAATCAACATCACCGCGCCCAAAAGCGTACATGTCCGCTTCAGCGCCATCCATAAAATCGGCAACAAACGCCACCGCCTTTTAGGCTTAGACACCTTCACATTGGCCTGCGCATTGCACAGGCCCTTATTCTGTGACCACGGATCTTTCTTCATAATACAAACCTTACAAACATTGCGCTTTATGCCTCAACCAATGATCAGCCAAGACGCAAGCCATCATCGCCTCAACCACAGGCGCGCCGCGAATGCCAACACATGGATCATGCCGCCCTTTTGTGATGATATCGGTTTCATTGCCATCCTTATCAACCGTTTTCACAGGCGTCAAAATAGAGCTCGTCGGCTTAAACGCAACGCGCACAACGATATCCTGCCCCGAAGAAATCCCCCCCAAAATACCGCCCGCATTATTCGACTGAAACCCATCAGAGCGTATTTCATCAGCGTTATCCGCACCGCCCAAAGACACAGACTCAAACCCATTCCCAATTTCAACCGCCTTAACCGCATTAATGCTCATCATCGCCTTGGCCAAATCAGAATCAAGCTTATCATAGACAGGCGCACCAAGACCCGCAGGAATACCGCTAGCATACACTTCGATGATCGCTCCCGCACTAGAACCAGCCTTACGCACGCCATCCAGATAAGTCGCCCAATCTTCAGCGGCCTGCGCATCAGGGCTAAAGAACGGGTTCTGATCAACCTCATCCCAATCCCAATTCGCACGATTCAAAGTCTCCGTACCGACCTGAACCACAGCTGCACGAATTTGAACATGATCGCCTATTTGGCTTTCCAACACGCGGCGCGCAACACCGCCTGCCGCAACGCGCATCGCCGTCTCACGCGCAGACGATCGCCCACCGCCACGATAATCACGATGCCCGTACTTTTCATGATACGTATAATCCGCATGCCCCGGTCGGAACTTGTCTTTGATATCGCCGTAATCCTTAGATTTCTGATCTTGGTTGTGAATCAGCAATCCAATAGGCGTCCCAGTCGTCATCCCCTCAAACACACCAGAGAGAATCTGCACCTCATCAGCCTCGCGGCGCTGCGTTGTATGACGGCTCTGCCCCGGCTTGCGTTTATCAAGGAATTGCTGAAGATACGCCACGTCAATGGCAATGCGCGGCGGCACACCATCAACAACCGCGCCAATCGCCGCCCCGTGGCTCTCACCAAAAGTCGTATACTGAAAGAGTGTTCCAAATCGATTACCTGACATAGCCGCTATTATGCCTATTTTTCAGCGCGATGCGACACATTTTTCGTATCTTTTAAAACGTGTTTGAAAAAAGTATCAATGTCATTAGCAACACGGCTTTCACGATCTCTGGCCCATGACAGCGCAATTAAAAGACCAACATGATCAAATTCAGGATAAGTGATCACCTGAACATCCTGCTTATTTTTAGTCAAAGAAAGCTCAAGACGTTCATGATTAAAAGCGGCAACCAGATCATCCTGCTCACCATATTGAAGCAACATAGGCGGCTCATCACCATCAACAAACGTCGTTACTCTGATCTGCGGATATTGTGATTCAGGCCCAAACATATCAATTAAATCAGGCTCATTAGGTGTAAAAGCATAAGGCCCAGAAAGCCCTGAAAAAGCTTTTATATTAATTTCTTGCTTTAAATATTTCTGATTGGTCACGATTAAACCACCAATATGCGCCCCCGCTGAATGACCAGATATAACAATCTGTTCAGCGTCACCTCCATATCTTGAGATATTCTCATGCACCCAATAAACAGCCGCCGCACCATCCTCAACAAATACAGGAAACTTAACATCAGGATATTTACGATAATCAGGCACAACCACAACATATCCACGGTCAACAAACTGATCGGCAATAAAACGGTAATCTTGTCTTTGTCCCGTTGTCCAGCGCCCTCCATAGAAAAAAACAAGCACAGGATATTCCCCCGCTTTTGCCCCTTTCGGAGAATATATATCCAACTTAAGATTATGTTTTGTGTCAAAAGCAATGTCATGCACCCGATCATAAGTTTTAAAATAACTAGGAAGGTTAATCGCCCGAAGCCCAAGATATGTACAAGACGATGTCAAAAAAGCAGCGATCATAATAAATATAGATATTCTTGTATTTTTAGGTAACAAGAACCTTATCCTTCTGCGCGCTCAGCGTGCCGTGATCAATCACCGCAACAGTCAAGCGACTAAAAGCCGAACGCTTGCCCGTTGTTTCTTCAACCATGTCAATCTGCCAAACCTGTGTACGTCTGCCTGTATGCAAGGGCGTACACGTACCAACAACATAACCTTCAGTCACTGCGCGAATATGGTTACAGTTAATCTCAAGGCCAACGGCGCGGTATTTATCAGGGTCAATGGTCATCCACGCCGCAACACTGCCAAGCGTCTCCGCCAAAACACAGCTCGCCCCGCCATGCAAAATCCCAAAAGGCTGCGTTGTACGGTGGTCAACAGGCATGCGCCCAGTCAAGGAGTTATCACCAACATCTGTAAGCTCAAGCCCAAGATGCTCGCCCATATTCGCAGCGCGCATGCCTTGTAAAAAATCGAGTGTGTAATCTTTGAACCAGATCATTCGAACAGAATCAATCTTTCGGCTTCATAGTGGCCAACAATTCTGCAGTCTTTTCAACATTATCAACCGACAGCATACCAACCGTGTGGTAACCGCTATCAACATGCAAAATCTCACCGGTCACACCACTACCTAAATCAGAAAGCAAGAACAAACTAGAACGACCTACATCCTCAATCGTCACATTACGCTTCAGCGGTGCATTCAATTCATTCCATTTCAAAATGAAACGGAAATCACCAATACCACTCGCCGCCAAAGTCTTGATCGGCCCCGCAGAGATCGCATTCACACGGATATTGTCTTTACCAAGGTCAGCCGCCAAATACTTAACGCTGGCCTCAAGCGCCGCCTTCGCAACGCCCATAACATTATAATGAGGCATGACTTGCTCCGCGCCGTAATAGGTCAAAGTCAAAAGCGACCCACCATCCTTCATCAACGGCACAGCGCGTTGCGCCACCGCTGTGAAGGAATACACCGAGATATCCATCGTACGCAGAAAATTATCACGGCTCGTATCAAGATACATACCATCCAATTCATTCTTATCGGAAAATGCAATCGCATGCACAACAAAATCAATTTCGCCCCAAACCTCTTCAATTTGCGCAAAAGCCGCATCAACACTGTCCATATCCGTAACATCGCACGGGATAATGAGATCCGCGCCCACACGCTCCGCCAAAGGCTTTACACGTTTAAGAAGCGCGTCCCCCTGATACGTAAATGCAAGCTCCGCACCACTAGCAGCGGCCATTTCAGCGATGCCCCAAGCAATGGAACGATCATTCGCTACGCCCATCACAAGGCCACGTTTACCTTTTAAAAATTCATTATTCATCATAAATTTATCCTACACATTTACAGCGCCACGTCTAGTAGCAAACCTACTAACATTAATACGGTCTATCAAAAAATTAACACCTATTAGAAATTGATATTTCTGATATAATCATATCCTGTGTAAAATATAAACACACTTAACGAAGTACCTCCATGAGCCTGGATAAAAAAACAGCGCGGCACATCTGCAACGTGACGCGAAGACAAATTCAAAATTCATTTCCTGACCTGCATATCCATTTCTGTGTGCATGGCGAAAACACGCGCAGAGAAACGCTGACAAAAGAATTTGACATCATAAATGAACACCCTGCGGGTAAATACCTAACCGACTATCACGATCAAGATGCTGTTGAAAAAATAATGAGAAAGAATAAGTCTCGATTCGTTTCAATCGCACGCCATAACACACCGGGGTTTTTAGGGTTTTGCAGACACAATTCATATTTTGCGCTCTGCCTTATAAATCATGAACGATTCACGAACGAAGAAAATCTTCGTAATCATGCATATTCCATTGCCTGGCACGCCATCGCAACGTACCGCGAGTATTTAGAAACAAAAAAGAACCGCCGCCGCGCAAACATGGCAAGCTTCATAGACGACAATAATGTCCTCATTCCAAATGTTAACGAAGAAGAATTAGCCTTATGCAATCTCATGGCAGACATCTTTTCCGTCTGTGCACAAACCTTATCAGGACGCAAAAATGTCATAAAAATAATGAACGAACAACGCTTGAGCGACACTCTCACACCGCAAAAAGGGTTCAGGTCAGAACAATTTCCATTCCCTGTCTGCACAGATCAACTCGAAGTGATCGTCAAAAAACTAACGCAAAAGTATAAAAAAGAAAAAAAGACGGTTTTTGCAGCTGTAAAGATGACCGAAGAAATCCGCGAAATCTATGACACATCAATCGTTGAACAATGGAAAAGTTTTTCCCTTCCAGCGCAACAAATGGCTTGGACCGGACATTCTCCTGAAATAATAATCGGCGCAGCACTTTATACAGCCGAAAACACGCACACACAGGCAATAGCCGATATGGTCGCCGAAAAAATGGAAATTAAGCCAGAATCGATATCCGGTTTCCAAATTAATAACCCTTTCACAAAACCAGAAACCAACGCACAAACACATCGGATGATGGGTAAAAAAATAATGGAATCAGCCTTAAATAAAGTAAGGCAGACGTCTAATCACAAAGAGCTACTAGATATCGCCTACAAGCAAAACGAGTTACTTTCTAAAAATGACGCTATGGGCTGGTCCGCAGGAGCGCTCCTTAGGGCATCTGAAATGATAAAGCATTGTGAAAACACTGACATCCTTCCCAGCATTATTGAACAATCCAAAGAAGTCTTCTGGTCTGAATTTAGTGCCATTCACTGGGATACACTAAATCACTTCTCATATTATATTTTCAAACAGCGCCTATCAGGAAAACACCTTTCTCAAGATGACATCATAGAACTAAGCGCAGAGAATGAAGAATTCACAACCATATACAATGCACTCTATGCGCTAAAACTTGCTAAGGAAGAAAAAGTCCCAGATCAAATCCTGACACAGGTCGATCTGGAACAACAAGATAAAGACTTTATGAAATACGCAAAAACTCCAGATCAGTAATAATCACGAGGGGTTTACAATTTCCCAGCTACCATCAGGCTGTTGACACGCCGTGCCATAAGCAGACTCTTCACGACCGCCAATATAAACTTTTTGTTGGAACTCACGGCAGTATTTACCACTAGCAGTGTAGCCATCACGCGTTGGGATAACCTCACCCGAATTACCGGATTCAGGATTAGACCAAGAAATCGGCTCACCCACAGGTGCGCTTTGCGCCTGTCTCGTTGCATGTTCCATGTAATTCATATCAGCCTTATCAAGAGACTTACCAACTTCACTTCCGATCAACGCACCAAGCAAAACGCCCGCGCCTGTCGCCCAAAGCTGTCCGGAACCTTTACCGACCTTAGAGCCTAAAAGCCCTCCAACCACAGCACCACCAGCACCACCAACGGTCTGTTTTGTGCCTGCACCTTGTATTGATTCACACGCGCTCAACGCAAACATGGAAACAACCATTGTCACTATTGCAAAATTCTTCATACTTTTTACCTTTCACCATTGTAATAATTTGGTGTTTGAATTGCAGAGTATATCCATTTATAAAATGAATGCATAGTTATAATACGAACACGCACAGGAAACCATTCAAAAAAATGAAAAATAATTTACCCGATTGCCCTCTTGAACTCTTTCACGATTGGCTCGCCCAAGCAAAACAAAGTGAAATCAACGATCCTGACGCAATGGCAATTGCAACCTGTACAAAAAACGGACACCCCTCCGTGCGCATGGTTCTTCTTAAAGAAGCCAACGAAAAAGGCTTTAAATTCCATACAAATGCAGAAAGTCAAAAAGGCAACGAAATGGATCAAAACCCATACGTAGCACTTTGCTTTCATTGGAAATCTTTACGAAAGCAAGTCCGCGTCGAAGGCATTATAGAACAAGTCTCAGAAGCTGAAGCTGATGAATATTTCGCCTCCCGCCCCCGCACACGCCAAATCGGTGCTTGGGCCTCTCAACAATCCCGCCCCTTAAAAAGCCGTAAACACCTAATTGAACGCACAACAGAACTAGAACAAAAATATCCCGGTACAGTACCGCGCCCCAAATATTGGAGAGGCTACCGCGTAAAACCAAACAAGATCGAATTCTGGTGGGATAACCCAGACCGCTTGCATGATCGCTTTACATACACTAAAACAGGCCATAACTGGGATATACAAAGACTATACCCCTAAAAAGGAGAAGAATATGAGCGCACAAGAAAAACAACAAGAGCAACCAGAACAGCAAGCCTTCGGCGCAGATGTCTCGCGCCTCCTCGATATTGTTGCCCATGCGCTTTACACAAATCACGACGTTTTCCTGCGTGAACTTATTTCCAACGCAGCCGATGCATGTGACCGCCTGCGCTATGATGCCATAGAAAATCCCGACCTGACCAAAGACAATCCAGAATTTCGCATCTGTGTATATAAAGACACAACAACACGCACAGTCACACTTGTCGACAATGGAATCGGCATGAACGACAAAGACCTCGCCGAAAACCTTGGCGTAATTGCAAAATCAGGCACCGCCGCCCTGATGGAAAAAATAAAAGCAGCAAAAGATCAGAAAGACGATGCTCTAAAACTTATCGGCCAATTCGGCGTTGGGTTTTATGCCGGATACATGGTCGCACACAAAATCGAGGTCATCAGCCGCAAAGCTGGAACGAAAGAAACATGGGCATGGGAATCAAACGGAAAAACGGGCTTCACAATCACCCCCGCAAATGAAATCCAAACCGCCCGCCTTAACGGCAATCGCGGCACCGCCATCACACTCTATATTAAGGACGAAGCCTCAGAGTTTCTGCTTGATGATAAAATCAAAGCCACCGTCCAAGAATATTCTGACCATATCAGTGTCCCAATCTTCCTGGGAGCACCATCAGAAGTTAACAAAGACAAAGACGCCGAAGCCATCAACACCGCCTCCGCACTTTGGATGCGTTCAAAATCAGACATCACGAAACAAGACTATGATGAGTTTTATAAATATATCTCTGGCGGCTATGACGAGCCTCTCCTAACATCCCACTGGCGTGCAGAAGGCAAGATCGAATTCACAGGGCTTCTCTACATCCCGACACTGCGCCCATGGGACTTATTCGATCCCAGCCGCAAACATTTCGTACGTCTGTACGTACGCCGCGTCTTCATCACAGATGAACTTGAAACACTTATGTACCCATGGCTCCGCTTTATGCGCGGCATAATCGACAGCGAAGACCTGCCCCTTAACATCAGCCGCGAGACACTACAATATAACCCGACAATCGAAAAAATCCGAAGCGCCGTCGCCCGCAAAGTGCTCGGCGATCTCGATAAATTATCGCGCAACGATCCGCCTGGTTTCGCCGCCTTCTGGGGGCAATTCGGCCCCGCTCTAAAAGAAGGGCTATACGACGCGCCCGAACACCGCGAATCACTTCTAAAAGTTTGCCGTTTTTATTCATCACATGAAAATGGTGAGAAATTCACAACCCTCACCGATTACGTCGAACGCATGAAAGACGGCCAAGATAAGATTTATTACCTCAGCGGTGAAAACCTGATGAACATCAAAAACTCGCCCCAACTCGAAGGCTTCAAAGCCAAAGGCATTGAGGTTCTGTTCTTCACAGATACAATCGATGATTTCTGGCTTCAAAGCGTCCTTGATTATAAAGACAAACCCTTCCAATCCATTACAAAAGGTGAAGTCGAATTCGATAAAACCGAGAGTGAGAACGATGAAAAACAAAATGAACCTGAAAACGAGAAAATAACAACATTACTCGAAAAAATGACAAAAACATTGGAAAACGCCGTTCACAATGTTCGTAAATCAAACCGCCTTACAGACTCTCCCGTCTGCCTCGTTGCCGCAGACAACAGCACAGACATGTACATGGAGCGCGTCCTCAGGCTACACCAAAAATATCAAGCCGAAAGCAAACCAGTCTTAGAGGTCAACATAAACCACCCTCTCATTCAAAAACTGGCAGAAACACATAAATCTGGAAAAGACATCACCGATGCGGCTTTTCTGCTACTTGACCAAGCCAGAATAATACAAGGTGAACCCATACAAAACCCAACAGAGTTCGCACGTCGTATGTCAGAATTTATGAACAAAGCCCTTTAAGGCGCAATACAAGACCCTAAAGAACCAGTAGTGGTCGGTGGATCAAAATAGCACGCTGGCTCAGGGCAAATCGCGTCAATATACGTTCTATTATTAAAACCATAGACCAAAAATCCGGTTTGAATTGGGGGAGAACATGATCCTGTCAAGGTATCAGAATAAGTCCTATATTGATGCACAGCTCCCGCCCCGCCAGGCGCAACATTAACCGCCGCATCAACATCAGCCCAGGTGGGATTATCAGAAATAATATCATACCTTTGTGATGGAGTTGATAAACTGGATGCAGCCCTCGTTGCAGCGATACTAACTGGCGGCAGCCCTGGAATTAAGCCATGCAAACGAGCATAACACAGTAAATCGGAAGTACTAGGCGGATCAAATAAATTACCATCAGGAGGCTCACATTGCGTAACATGCTCCCGGTAATCACGCCCCGCAGCCGCTTCTGAAACATAGTCAAGCAAAGTGTAGAATCCATCATGATCCACAGCAGAAGCATACCCAGAAAGACCAGACTCGGTTGCAAAATCATAACATTTCGCGCGCGTCCAAACATCATTCATAACCCTACAATCATAAGATGGCGGACTGCTAGAGGGCGTAATACCATCATCAATTTCATCATAATCGGGCCCTGCATAATTAGGCCCTGGCGGACCGATTAATTGATATCGCCGAGCACCGTATTCAACTTCATTATAACCACCAATGCGAGCAGCACGATCACCAAGTAAAAAATCAGGAAAATTGTCATCAATGTAATACTCTTTAGAAGTACAAGGAAATAATTTAACACCATCACTCACAGTGCCAATAATACTATCAACATCTGTAAGTTGGTCCAGAACAAGAATCTCCAAAACAGCGAACATCGTATATCCCTGCGTCAAGCTCGGATCACCAGAAGACACAAGACGATCTATAAGTCTCGTCGCAAGATCATTAAATATACCCCCAAAACCGCCCTGCGATTCCTGAGGGTTTCCAGGAAAGAAATTATTCGCATACCAAGACTGATGGTCTAAAAATTGCTTAAAACAAGACATTGCAAGAACACTATCAGGACGCGCAATCAAATTCTGCGTTTGCGTCACCTCACGCTGCGCTTCCATGTGCGCCCTATTCGACAACACATCATAAAATGCAGGATCACACGTATTGCGCTCAGTGCCCAAAATACCGCCCATACTATCGGTTATAGGCACATTCGCAGCGTTTCCAGACGAAACTATGCCTACAAACGAAAGCAAGAAAGCAACAACAAAAAAACGCGAACGGTAAATCAAAATTACAAGCCCAATGTCAAAAAAATTAACTACACATAACACTTTAGCATAACAAAAACGTTTATGCATAGTTTTGAATCAAATATTTTAAAGCGTGCCCCTAGAGCATTCCTTGATAATGCCGTGCATTCATCTCTTCAATATCGTCATCAGAAAACTCAAAATACCGCCCCAATTCATCAATAATGACTTGCCGAATAACAGATTGTAAGTCCTCGCCCGTCTCGCACCATAAATCTAAAACAGCACGCCGATATAAAATAAGCACGTCGTCATCATTGGCAACTTTACGCTCTATGCCTGGCGCAATCTCTTTCGCACTTTTATACAGGGCGGGTAAATCAAAGGAATCATCAAGATCAAGATCGTTAACTGTTGTTTCATCCGCCATCTCTTCAAGAATAACAGATAAATCTTCGCACTCACGCGTCAACTCGTCTGGCAAGTTCAGCAAAACCACAGAAGCAAGCGCCTGAACATCATCAATGCTCGGCGGAACGGTAAAGTTCATGATAATCTGCTGGCAGTCCATAAACACAATCTCTTTTAAAAATATAAAAAACAGGATAGGATGAGTCGTAAGTTCGGGCAATCTATAAATCAATTTCCTGTGTAAGGCCCACTGATTTCTGCGTATTTTCATACCAACTTAATAGCTATATGCTAAAATTAAGTCAGAATTTAAGGAGATTAGAATCATGGACATCCCAGCAGCCCTCGCCGCTCAATCCGCAGTAGCAAGACAAAATGTAGGCCTTGCCGTCATTAAACAGGCCGCACAAAGCGAGCAAGCGGTCGCAAATATAGTCCAAGACGCCGTAGAAAACTCTCCACTCGCCGCATCAGGCAATGGCCGTGGCACAAATATTGATATTTTGGTATAAAATTTCAGAAAATAAAATTCTGCAATGACTGCTTCTAAGCAACCTTCCGAAGCATATGATGACTTTCCCACAAATCTTGCAAGCTATTCGCCATAAACTTCACGTCGTCAAGTGAATGTGCAGCTGTCGCCGTTAAACGCAGACGCTCCGTCCCCTTGGGAACAGTGGGGTAATTAATCGGCTGAACATAAACGTCATAATCATTTAATAATATATCGCATACTTCTTTACAGCATGTTGGCTCTCCAACAATCAAAGGCACAATATGGCTCTCTCCTCGCATAAACGGCAGACCAGAGGACTCAAGCATATCTTTAAATAAGGTCACATTCTCTTTTTGTTGTTCACGCTCTACGCGAGACGCCTTAAGATGTTCAACAGACGCAAGCGAAGCGGCCAAAACAGACGGCGGCAAGCTTGTCGTAAAAATAAAACCAGACGTATAACACCGCACCGCATCAATAAGAGCACGGCTTCCTGTAATAAACCCCCCCATTGTGCCATAAGCCTTACCAAAAGTACCTTCAATAACATCGATACGATCCATCAGGCCACGCTCTTCCGCAACGCCACCACCACGCGGGCCATAAAGGCCAACGCCATGCACCTCATCCAGATACGTCATCGCATTATAGCGTTCCGCAAGTTCGACAATTTCTTTAATCGGCGCAATATCGCCTTCCATAGAATACACAGACTCAAACGCAATAATTTTTGGCGTGTCATAGGGAACAGCTTTCAGCAACTCTTCCAAATGTTCAACATCATTATGACGAAAAATACGCTTTTCTTGCTTACTCTCTCTAATACCATGAATCATCGACGCATGATTAAGCGCATCAGAAAAAATAACACACCCAGGCATAAGCTTACCCATCGTGCCCAAAGTCCCCTCATTCGCAACATACCCAGAAGAAAAAACAAGCCCTGCCTCTTTACCATTTAAGTCAGCAAGCGACTCTTCTAAATCAACATGATACTTCATAGTACCTGAAATATTACGCGTTCCACCCGCGCCCGTACCGCACTGTTCAATCGCATCACGCGCCGCAGCCATAACCTTAGGGTGCTGTCCCATCCCCAAATAATCATTACTACACCAAACCGCAACTTCTTTAGAATCGCCCTGCGCATCATAAAAATTGGCATACGGAAAACGACCGGCAATGCGCTCCATTGTAGCAAACACACGATATCGCCCCTCAGATTTAACCTGGTCAATGCAATCTTGAAAATGTTTATCGTAATTAGTTCTCATACCTTTCGTTCTATGCGTTTAAAGTGTAAAAAGCAAGGGAGAGAAGAGTAAAAACCACCGCTAAGTTATTGAGAATGATTATCATTTTTGGCTACATCAGCTTCACGCTGAACATGAATTTAAACGCACCCCTGGAAATCGGGGAAAATCATGCACGCCCAGACAGCACTGCCCAGATCGGAGGCAACGCCTCAATCCAAGCCATAGCTGCCGTTCGCGCAGGGGCAAAAGCCTCTCTTTCAGGGACAATAGGCAATGATATTTTCGGAAAATCAATCCTTGATACATTACGCCATGAAGGCATAAACACAACAGGCATCGCAAAAGACGAACACTTAAAAACAGGCCTTATAACCACATTTTCAGAAAACGATGGAACGCCCACCTCCATAAACCTTCAGGGCGCAAACGCAAGAACCCATGAAGCACAACTCCCCGACTCCGCATTCAATGAACGCACAATATTATTGCTACAAAATGAAATAAAAAGTGCGAAAAATATAAATCTCATGCACCGCGCAAAAAAACAGAACGGCAAAACAATTCTCTCTCTCACAAACCGCGACAACACAAGCGATGAATTGCTAAACCTTGCAGACCTGATCATCGACATAGAAACAGAAAACAGCAATGGATTTAATTGTTTTTGTGGAACGATGGCTGCGTGCCTGCAAGCGGGAATGGATCAAGACACCGCCGCGCACTACGCCCAAACAGCCGCAAAACTTGCGGCCAAAAACGGCGGAGGCTACAGCGCCCTTCCATATTTAGATAACATTGAGAAAGCGCTTTAAAACCCAAACATCTCCACAACAGATTCAGCGCGCGCCAAATCTTTGTCCAATGCCGCCATAACCTGCGCCAGATCCGCGCTCTCATCGTCCATCCACACCTTAAGCACTTTCAGATAAACCCCGCTCAAACCCGCAACTTTCAGTGCACCTTTAAGTCCCGTCGTTTCAATCCCCGCAGCCTCCAACATCCAGCTCATAGAACGACACAAATGCGGCGAAGAAATTAACATCTGTTTGGGATCACACTTAAAGGA
Source organism: uncultured Micavibrio sp. (assembly GCA_964352375.1). Lineage (GTDB taxonomy): Bacteria > Pseudomonadota > Alphaproteobacteria > Micavibrionales > Micavibrionaceae > UBA1672. The sequence goes on along the minus strand of CAYGSA010000015.1, from coordinate 9,140 downwards.
TTCAAAAATCGCGCGCAAACCACCGCGATAATCATTCAAAATCTCATAACGATCCATCAAAAGATCAAACAAAGCCTCACGCGAGTTCCCGCCTTCATTGACCGAAGCCCCCTCCATCACCCGCACATCAATCATCCGCCCCAGTAAAACCAGAACATCATGCTTGTCATCAATAAAATTATATAACTCCGCCAGAGAAAGCTTCACCTCACGAGCAATATCACGCAACGTCACATGCGCCCAACCCTGTTCCCCCGCCAGAGAAAGAGCACATCTAACAATCTCCTCACGCACCTCTATTTTCTTTTTTTCACTCATCGACCATAGCCTTTTACTGAAATTTATTTTATAGAAGATAACACTATAAATTTAAGAAACACACAAAAAATGGATCAAAAATATGTCTAGCACAAAATACGGCGTTGCTGCCGTCGGAAACGCCCTCGTCGATGTCATCTCTCAGGTTTCAGAAGACTTTATCATCGAACATGGCGACATGGAAAAAGGTGCCATGACATTGGTCGAAGAAAGACGTGCCGTTGATCTCTACGTAAGCATGCCAAACCGCACAGAAACATCAGGCGGATCAGCCGCGAATACAATGGCAGGCTTCGCCTCTTTCGGCGGCAAAGGGGCTTTCATAGGTAAAGTTGCCGATGACGAAGTAGGAAGAACATTCCAAAACGATATTAAATCCCTTGGCGTAACCTTCGAAACACACCCCCTCATAATAGGCCCATCGTCCGGACGTTGCATGATTTTAGTCACCCCAGATGCAGAACGCACTATGAACACATTCCTCGGCGCAAGCGTAGAACTCAGCCCGACCGATGTTGACAAACACATCATCACATCCGCTCAAGTCACATACCTTGAAGGTTATCTTTTCGACCGTGAACTAGCAAAACAGGCCTTCATCACCGCAGCAGAATATGCCCACGAAGCAGGCCACCGGATCGCACTCACACTCTCTGACCCTTTCTGCGTCGATCGCCACCGCCATGACTTCCTGCAACTTATAGAAAAGCATGTTGATATTTTATTCGCAAACGAAGACGAACTCAAATCCCTCTATATGCAAGAAAACTTCGAGGATGCACTCAGCGCCATCGACAAACACGTCGAAATCGCCGCTGTCACCCGCAGCGAAAAAGGCGCAGTCATCCGCTCCAAAGGTGAAACAATCTCAGTTCCAGCTGTTCCTGTCGAAAATGTTATCGACACAACCGGCGCAGGCGACCAATTCGCCGCAGGCTTCCTCTATGGCTTCACAGAAGGTAAACCTCTCGAAGAATGCGCAAAGCTAGGAACAATCGCCGCCGCCGAAGTCATCTCTCACATAGGCCCCAGACCCGCGGTAAAATTGTCAACATTAGCGGCCTAAAGCGCAAAGTTGCAGAAAAGCAACATAATTGATAAAGTACCGGTAACGTTAAAAATAGCCTTTGGATGAACGATGCCCGAACCAGATGAAACAGTGGATTATGGCGCATTTAAAGCTGCTATGCTGCCAATAGTTGTAAAAGTATTAAACTCATCGATATCCTCGGCAGAAAATTTTAAGGCTGTCCTAGATAATTTAGATACGAAAAAGGACACACAAGGCCAAATTTCAAGGGGGCAGATTAAAGCTGCCATAGAAATAGAAGGTAATAAAGTGAATTCAGGCCTTATATTAGACCCATTTTTAGAAACATTTGATAAATTATCAGCACAACAAGGACAAAAGTCATACTGGCACTCTGCCGAAGCAGCACAAACACTTGACCCTGTCTAAGTTTTCTATATCTAAATCTACGACCAACCAATAACCTCTAATTTATCTCTAAACACATCTTCTATCTCAGGCGAGTCGCACACAATGCGCACCTCTTCAACCCCTTCTTGCATACGATCCGTAATCCCCTGCACCACCAAACGCGCGGCTTTCACATCAGGAAAGCCGCTCACATCTTTTCCAAAAGTCCCAAAAGCAACATGCGAGAGCAACATACACCGCGCCAAATCCATCATATTCCGCACTACCCCAGAGAGATGAGAATCATTCATATCAAACTCGGTGCGATAATGCGGCAAAAACCCGAGCAAAATGTGCCGCACAGGCAAATCACAACCTGGCAAAGCATAAACCTCACCAACTTTAGGCTTATGAATGTTGCTCAAAATAAACGCATCCAAATCATAACCACACTGTTCCGCCAAAACCTTATTAATCGCTCCCTTAAAATCCATATTTTGATGAATCAGCGTCGCCACCGCGCCAACCTCTTGCGCGCACACATCTCCACGCACAACCGTGATACGCTCAAGAAACGGCTTTGTGACTTTACCAGAATTTGATATGAATACTGTCATGAAAAAACTATACATCTTAATCGTTACGATAATACTTACAATATTAAGCGCCGAAACATTTGCCCAAAAGCAAAGCTTCGGCCTCGCCATGCACGGCAATACAAAATATAACATGCACAGCCCGCACACAGACTACGCAAACCCAAACGCCCCCAAAGGCGGTACACTCAAACAATCCGCCGTCGGCACGTTTGATACCCTCAACCCCTTCAGCCTTAAGGGACAAGCGCCTTTAAATATGAATCTAATCAATGATCGTCTGATGCGCCGCGTCTGGGATGAACCATTCACCCTTTATCCTCTCATCGCGGAAAAAGCGGACATCCCTGAAGACCGCTCCAACATCACCTTCCACCTCAACCCCAGAGCCTCATTCCACGACAAAAGCCCCATAACCGCACACGATGTCCTCTTTTCATACGAAACCCTGCGTGAACACGGTCGCCCAAACATGCGTAAAATCTACAGTCTCATTGAAAGCGCAGAAATTTCAGACACTCACACCATAAAATTCACATTTAGCGAGGGCCATGACCGCGAAACCGTCATGATCGTCGCCATGATGCCAATCCTCTCAAAAGCCTACTGGAAAAATCACGACTTTGACGCCGCCCTCACTGAAATCCCACTCGGCAGCGGCCCTTATAAGGTGAAAGAATACGACCTAGGCCGCAAAATCACCTACGAACGCGTGCCAGACTATTGGGCCAAAGATTTATTCGCAAATATTGGCCATTATAATTTCGACCAAATCTCCTATGATTACTACCGTGACGACACAATCGCCCTCGAAGCACTCAAAAAAGGTGACCTAAACCTGCGCCGCGAATGGAACATCAGCAAATGGCGCACACAATATAATGATATTTCAGAAGAGCTTATAAAATCAGAGCTAAAACATGAACGCCCAGAACGCGCCAAAGCGCTTATCTTTAACATGCGCCGCCCGCCTTTCAACGACCCAAAAGTTCGCAAAGCCCTCTCACTCGCCTTTCACCATGAATGGGTCGCCAAAAACCTCTTCGATGAAAGCTTCACACGCATAAACAGCGTCTTCCCAAATTCTGTCCTCGCAGACCCAGATCAATCGAAACAAGCCCAGCATAGCTTTCGCAAGCGTTTAAAAACAGCGTCAGACCTCCTCACCGCATCAGGCTGGAATATAGTTGACGGCAAACGCGTCAATAAAGAAACAGACCAACCCTTTGAATTCGAACTGATCATTTCAAGCCCCAAAGACGAAAAAATCGCCCTCACCTATCAACGCGCACTAGAACGCCTCGGTATAAAAATGAGCATCCGCAACCTTGACGCCGCAACATTCCAAAACCGCAAAATATCATACAATTACGATATGATAGCGTTCCATTGGCAAAACAGCCTCTCTCCAGGAACAGAACAACGGCTTTATTGGTCATGTGACGCAGCAAAAGAACAAGCACGCTTCAACTATTCCGGCATCTGCACCCCTGATTTAGATGATTTAACTCAAAAAATCGCAGACGCCGCCGACTACGAACAATTGACACAATACGCACACAGCATCGATAAAATCATCCGCGCTCAAAACATCTTTATCCCCCTATTTTACAAAGGCTCTGACTATATCGCACACCACAAAGACATCGGCATCCCAGAGAAAACTCCGCTCTATGGCGCTGTACTGGAAACATGGTGGATGAAGAAAAATCAGTAATTTGTTATAATTCTATTGAGAAAAGCCGTTATCCTTGCTATCCTCTTGTTTGGTTATAGTAACAAAATAAAGATATTAATGATGATTATGCGTCTCTTTCTTCTCACAGGCCTCGTCCTGACATTCTCTTTCCCATCTTTCGCCGGCGTCAATGACGAGATTGAAGATAAGGGACAATATTGGCAGCGCGTCCACGCCTCCTCACAACTTTACCTTCAAGGCCCAAAAGCACAACAGCTTTTAAACCGCAACATTGCACATTGTGTCGTTGAACTGCGTGAACTAGAACGCCTCGGCGCTGTTCGTGACGCAATCCCAGAATATGTTGATAATATCGTCCTCAATGACGTCGAAGCCCGCCTCGCAGGCTGGGACACGCCAGAGCGCGACAAAGAGCTCTTCGCAGAACATGGCGACTACATTGACTTTGAAGGCTGCATGCGCTCAAAAGGCTGGGAACGCATTAAATACGTCCCATTCGAAGTTGAAGAACGCGCGCGCGAAAATTACAAACGCACCCATACGAAATACCGTAAAGATGCAAAAAATATTAAGTTGTTTGAAAAACGCAGAAGCGATTACGATAACTTGAACAGATAAAATTTTTTAATTAAAAATCCAAAAGAGCTGGTACAATCTGCCAGCTCTTTTTTTATGCGGAAATATTAAAGATGAACCACACACCCTATTACACAATACTTCCTAATCGCGGCCTGCTGAAAATTTCGGGCGCAGATCGTAAGTCATTCCTCCAAGGCCTGATTACAAATGATATCAATCTGCTCGAAAAGCAACCATGTCTCTACGCCTGCCTGCTCACACCGCAAGGTAAATTCATGTTTGATTTTTTTATCACCGAAGAAAATGACACATTATATCTTGATTGCGAAGGTGGCGAAAGAGTACACGAACTCAAAAAAATGCTCACAATGTATGCGCTGCGTGCCGAAATTAAGATCGAAGCCGCAGACAACATCGCAATTTATGTCGGAAATTCAGACCAACTCAAATTCAAAGACCCTCGTCACCCAGACATCGGTTTCCGCGACGTCACAAAACCCGCAAACATCCCCGAAGAGCCATTCGAAACATGGGACAAACACCGCATAAAACTATGCATCCCCGACGGCAGCCGCGATATGATCCCAAACAAATCAACCATGGCAGAATACAACATGGATGACTTAAACGCGATTAACTACAAGAAAGGCTGCTACGTCGGCCAAGAACTCACCGCCCGCATGCACTATCGCGGCCTCGCGAAGAAACATCTCCGCACAGTAACGCCTCAAGATTTAGAGCTGAGACATCTGCCACAATTCGGCGAACCCATTACAAAAGACGGTAAAACAATCGGCGAAATGCGCTCCTCTTGCGAGGATATCGGGCTAGCTCTGATAAAATCGTAAAAATACAAACAATATTTTATACATCGAACTCACTTGGTCTAGCTCCATATCTCTTATTAAGATCATCATGAAGAGCACGCAGACCATCTAAAATTTTTGCCATATGCTCAGTCTGCAATTCTGGATCTTTTATATGGATAGCCCACTCTCTATGCCAACTTTTTGCAGACAAGGATGTAAAGCTAATGGATATATCGCCATCTGTCGGTTCATACGGCTCATAGTCTTCATCCAAGTTCAAACAAATCCTAAAATCTAACCCGGGAAGTTCCGCAGTCGTTTCAACAAAATCACCACCATCATCATGGTGAAGAGTCATAATACACGTCTTGCCATCAACAGCGAAAGTCTTACTAATCTCACGAAGAGCAGCATCACACTCCTCATCTTCCATCAAAGGATTCTCTGATAAAAAACCAGAAGAATGTTCATCCGAACACACTGTAACTATACCATCGGAAACTGCAGTTTTGCCATTGCCCGCCGTACCAAAAATACGCAACGTCTTACGTGTACTGGTAATCACATCCAATCCTATGCCCTCAGTAACAAGACCACAGACCAGCATAACATCATCACGATAATAAGTCCTTACAAGAGCAGCCCACTGGTCCATAAAACACCTCAAAATAAAAAACAACACACAAACTTATGTGTTTATCGTATTACAAAGATAAACAATATGTCATTTTTTCATGCCCGCTTCTTATCCTCAAGCGGAACCGTCTTCGTTTTTCCTTCACGAATCGCAGATTGTGACGCGGCCAAACGGGCAATCGGCACCCGATACGGAGAGCAAGAGACATAGTCCAAACCAACACTCTCACAGAATGCGATAGAGGCAGGGTCACCGCCATGCTCACCACAAATCCCAAGCTTGATATCGGAATTCACAGAGCGGCCTTTTTCGCACGCAATCTCAACCAAAGCGCCCACACCATCAACATCAATCGACACAAACGGATCACGCTCGTAAATGCCCTTACCAACATAATCAGAAAGGAAATTCGCCGCATCATCACGGCTCATCCCCAGTGCGGTTTGTGTCAGATCATTCGTTCCAAAACTAAAGAAGTCCGCACATTCCGCTATCTCATTCGCCGTCAGCGCCGCACGCGGAAGCTCAATCATCGTCCCAACAAGATAAGAAACGCGAGAACCTTTTTCAGCAAACACAGCCTCCGCCGCCTTATCAACAACAGCGCGCATCAACTCAAGCTCTTTCTTCGCACCGACCAAAGGAATCATCACCTCTGGAATGACATTCGTCCCAGCATCAACAGCCGCTTCAAAAATAGCCCGCGCCTGCATTTCATAAATTTCAGGGAACGTAATGCCAAGACGACACCCACGATGACCAAGCATCGGGTTCGTTTCCGTCAACTCACCCAAACGGCGTCTCACCTCATCTACATCAATACCTGCTGCCTTTGAGAACGATTTAATATCTCTCTCCTCATGCGGTAAAAATTCATGAAGCGGCGGATCCAGCAAACGCACCGTCACAGGCAAACCATCCATCACTTTGAACAAATCTTCAAAATCAGAGCGCTGCGCCGGAAGCAACTTATCAAGCGCCACGCGTCTATCTTTTTCATTTCCTGCAAAAATCATCTCACGCACATTTTGAATACGCTGCGCATCAAAGAACATATGCTCCGTACGGCAAAGCCCAATCCCTTCTGCTCCAAAATCCAAAGCAGTTTGCGCATCTAAAACAGTTTCAGCGTTCGCACGCACAGCCATACGGCGACGCGCATCAGCCCATCCCATAAGCACACCAAAATCACCAGAAAGCTGAGGCTTAATCGTGGCAACTTCACCAATCATAATCTCGCCCGTTGCCCCATCAATTGTGATAATATCACCTTCTCTGATATCAACCTCACCCTTACGAATAAGTTTAGACTTCTGATCAATATGCAAATCACCCGCGCCCGCAACACAGGGCTTTCCCATACCGCGCGCAACAACCGCCGCATGGCTGGTCATACCACCACGAGAGGTCAAAATTCCCTCCGCCGCATGCATGCCGTGAATATCTTCGGGCGATGTTTCCTGACGGCATAAAATAACCGCCTCACCAGCCTTCTTCTGTTTTTCTGCTTCATCAGCTGTAAAAACAACCTTACCAGCCGCAGCACCAGGTGATGCAGGCAGACCTTTAGAGACAACATTACGCTCCGCATCAGGATCAAGCGTTGGGTGTAAAAGCTGATCAAGACTTTGCGGGTCAATGCGCATCAACGCCTCTTCTTGGCTGATCACACCCTCGGAAACCATATCAACAGCAATCTTAAGCGCCGCCGCCGCCGTACGTTTTCCAGAGCGCGTCTGCAACATATAAAGCTTGCCCTGCTGCACGGTGAATTCAATATCTTGAACATCACGGAAATGTCCCTCAAGGTGATGACGCAAACCATCAAGCTCCTTGAAAACCTTCGGCATAATCTCTTCCATAGAAGGCATATCACTACCTTCTTTTTCACGCCCCTGAATTGTAAGAGATTGCGGCGTACGAATACCCGCAACAACATCTTCACCCTGCGCATTCACAAGATATTCACCATAGAAGTAATTCTCACCCGTCGCAGGGTCACGCGTGAACGCAACGCCCGTCGCACAATCATCGCCCATATTGCCAAACACCATAGACTGAACGTTAACCGCCGTACCCCAGTTCGCAGGAATTTCATTTATTTTTCTATAAGTTATCGCACGAGGAACCATCCAGGAACTAAACACCGCGCCAATCGCGCCCCAAAGCTGCTCTTTCGGGTCACTCGGGAAAGGCTTACCAAGCTCACGTTCAACCAGCTCCTTAAAGCTCGCAACAATCTCTTTCCAGCCTTCCGCCGGAATATCCGTATCCTGACTCAAACCTTCATCACGCTTATACGTATCAAGAATATCTTCAAAATCATGATGATCAACGCCCAAAACAACATCACCGTACATCTGAATAAAACGACGATACGAATCCCACGCAAAACGTTCATCTTTTGATTTTTTAGCCAAACCCTCAACGGTCACATCATTCAAACCAAGGTTCAAAACCGTATCCATCATCCCCGGCATAGAAACACGCGCACCAGAGCGGACAGAAACAAGTAAAGGATTATCAGCAGACCCAAATTCCATCCCCATAGAATTCTCAATTTGCTTAAGCGCAACTTCAACCTGATCCTTTAAATCAGATGGATACTCATGCCCATGATCATAGTAATGCGTGCAAACCTCGGTCGTAATCGTAAAGCCCGGAGGAACGGGCAACCCCAACGAAGCCATCTCCGCCAAATTACTGCCCTTACCGCCAAGAAGGTTCCGCATCGTTGCATCACCGTCATTCTTCTCTTTGCCAAAACTATAAACCCATTTCGTCATGTGCCCTGCACTCCTGATAAATTAGTATTACGACGCTGGTTTAACACATTTTTTGTGTAAAAAGGAAGCATTAATCCAGCCGTTTAACCATCATAAGGCACAAATTATCGTCCACAGGCTTGAATTCACCATGAGTCAGCTGTTTACGATCATAACTCACCCCCTGCCCATCGGGAATGTAGCCCATTTTAATATAAAGACGCTGCGCTGCGCCATATGAAGAATCTAGCCCAACACCAATCCCTATTTCAGCGCACCCTTTATCCCGCGCAAGCCCCTCGCAATATTCAATAATT
>CAYGSA010000014.1:0-31178 GCA_964352375.1 uncultured Micavibrio sp. | reverse complement strand
GGTAGTTCCTCTTCAATCTTTGGTTCTTGCAGTGTCGCAATGCCGTAATCACGAAAACATTCCCGCCAAAAAACCTCATCAAAAAATTCCAGCTCCGGCGAGGCATCCAAAATCGCTTGCGGGCCTTTCGTCGTTCCGCCCTCATAACTGACGCTAGACTCAAGCCCAAAGGGAATTATAATCGCACGACCATTTGCATCGCGCTGGTTCATAAAGGCTTGCTTTTTGTCTATAAAGTTTAGCATATTGTCTCCATTGTGATCCGGAAGCGTGCCGAAGGATCTAAAAGTTTGCAAGGAAAAAAGAAATGAACGTACTAATTATCGGAGCAGGCGCAGCAGGCGCAGTCGTAGCAAAGAAATGTGCAATGAACAGGGATGTGTTTAAATCCATTCACCTCGCTAGTCGCACAATATCCAAATGCGAAAAAATTCAAAAGGAATGTGTCTCTGACATCACAATTTCCCAAATCGACGCTGATATCGTCCCTGACACCGTAAAGCTAATTAACGACGTAAAGCCTGACCTGCTAATCAACATGGCGCTTCCATATCAAGACCTTAACATTATGGACGCCTGCCTCGAAACCAAAACCAATTATATGGACACCGCAAATTACGAACCCCGCGACGAAGCCAAATTCGAATATCACTGGCAATGGGCGTATCAAGAGCGCTTCAAAGAGGCTGGAATTACGGCAATCCTGGGCTGCGGTTTCGATCCCGGGCAAACAAACATCTATTGTGCCTACGCACAGAAAAACCTGTTTGATGAAATCCATGAAATTGATATCGTCGATTGTAACGCAGGCGATCACGGCCAAGCCTTTGCAACCAACTTCAACCCCGAAATCAACATCCGTGAAGTAACGCAAAAGGGCAAATATTGGGAAAACGGAAAATGGGTCGATACAGGCGCTTTGGAATTTCGCAAAATGATCGATTACCCCGAAGTGGGTGAACGCGCCAGTTATTTACTGTATCATGAAGAATTAGAATCCCTTGTGCAAAACATAAAAGGCTTGAAGCGCATTCGGTTCTGGATGACGTTTGGTGATGAATATATCAAACACCTTGAGGTGCTCCAGAATGTCGGCATGACGCGCATTGATCCTGTGATGCATCAAGGGCGCGAAATCATCCCAATCGAATTCCTCAAAACGCTCCTGCCAGAACCATCATCTCTGGCCGAGAATTACGAAGGAAAAACCTCCATTGGCTGTATCATCACTGGCCTCAAAGACGGCAAAAAGCAAACTAAATTCATCTACAACGTCTGCGACCACGCCAAAACCCACAAAGAGGTCGGGGCACAAGCCGTCTCCTACACAACGGGCGTTCCCGCAGTCACAGGCGCTATGATGCTTGCAAACGGCTCATGGAATCCTGGCGCAGGCGTCTGGAACGTCGAACAGCTCGACCCAAACCCTTTCATGGAAGAGGTGGCTAAGCAGGGCTTGGAATGGCACGTTATAGACCTTCCAAACGGTCTAGGGAATCATGACTAAAAGTTAAGTTGATCAAGATAAGACTATTTTAGTACAGTATTAGCATAGAAAAAACGAAAGGATCAAACATGCCACTACTGACATCTCCAATCGACGGAAAGCCCATGCAACAAATCAACCGCTACGGTGTAGAATTTGATGTCTGCCCAACGAGCGGCGGAATCTGGCTCGATAAGGGTGAATTAGAAAAAATCATGGCCGCAATCCAAAACTCTGTCGCCAATGAGCAACAACACATGGCACAATATGTCGCGCCCGAACACAAACAGCATTTCGAACAGCGCTACGACCCAAAGCAATATAAAAAGGGCAAGCGCAAAAAAGGGGACGGCGTTTTCGGTGAGATTATGGATATGTTTGACTTCTAGCCACTATTGTCATCCTGAGCGATAGCGAAGGATCTTAATGCCTCTGTAAAAGATCCTTCAGTCGCTACGCTCTTTCACGATGACAAAACCAATGATGAAAATTCTTGCAAAAATAGAATTTACATGTCATATGAGTTTTCCATTTTTTTACAGAGGGATGAACTATGGACAAAGTCTTGCAAACGATAAAAACGCCTGCCTATGTCATTGATGTTGCCGCCTTAAAACGCAACATGAAAATCATGGAAACAATTAAACGACGCGCAGGAGTTAAGATTCTTTTGGCAACCAAGGCTTTTGCAACAACCGCAGCATTTGATGTCATGCGCGATACCCTAGACGGAACAACCTCTAGCGGTCTATACGAGGCCTATTTAGGACATACGCATTTCGGCAAGGAAGTCCATACCTACAGCCCAGCCTACAGCGCAGATGAACTGCACGAAGTCTTACCATACACCGATCATATCTATTTCAATTCAATTGGACAGCTCAGGCGCTTTGCCCCATTTTGCAAAGGAAAATCAATTGGCCTGCGTGTGAACGCACAATTCTCACAGGTCACAAACTGCACGCTCTATGATCCATCCGCGCCAAGCTCGCGTTTCGGAGTGCATAAACACGAACTCACCGATGAGGTTCTCGAGAAAATCGAAATGCTTCACGTCCATAATTTGTGCGAAAACATGGCCACTGACTCGGCGAAATTGCTTGAGCATATGGGAAAACATTTTGGCTTTGCCCTTAAAAAAATTAAAACCTTAAACATTGGAGGAGGGCATTTCCTCACGCATCCAAATTACGATATCAATATTCTGATCGATGCATTGAAGGCATTCAAAGCAGAGTTTAACATTGATGTCATCTTGGAGCCAGGCGGCGCGCATGTCTATGATGCAGGCTACATGGTGTCTACGGTTCTTGATGTGATTGAAGAGCGCGGCATGCCAATGGCGATCCTTGATACATCGGCCTCTGCGCACATGCCTGACGTTCTTGAACTTCCATACACCCCAAGCATTACAAATAAGCCAGGGAAGTATAGCTATATTTTAGGCGGAAAAACCTGCATGAGCGGCGATGTGATCGGAACATACAGCTTCTCCAAACCACTAGAAGTCGGCTCCCGCGTCATTTTCACTGACATGCTTCAATATACAATGGTAAAGAATACAACCTTTAATGGCCTACCATTGCCTGATGTCGGCGTTCTGCATGAAAATGGATCATACGAATTAGCGAGGTCATTTGGCTACGCAGACTTTGCTGAGCGTTTAGAGACTTCATCCGAAGTTCCAGCCCACAAAAAATTCATAACAGCAGCCGAATAGTAGAAATAAGATGAGTAAAACAGAGCGAAGGCGCGTTTTACCGACGCCAACCCCTTATCGTTCGTTTTTTGTCTGATTATAAGCAAACAGCGCGAACAAGAACGTGCCGCCAATAATATTCCCTGCCGCCGCAGCAACCAAGAATCCAAGGCATTCCTGTGGAGAAACCATCCCTTGTAACAGCAAGAGGAATGCTTCATGTGATCCTGCAACAATATGCGCAAAGTCACCAATTGCAATAATGTAAGTCATCAGAATAATGACCCAAATCTCACTGCCGCGCGCGCTCGGCAACATCCAGACAAGGCACGCAATGAGGAACCCAGCAGGGATCGCCATTTGGAAAACCTGCATAAAATCTTGTTTTACCGCATGCTTGGAAATATCAGTAAACACCGCAAGTTGCTCGGGGGATACAAAGTCCATTTTTGTAATCAAAAGCGCAGCAATGAATGTTCCAATAAAGTTTGTGAGCATAACAATGCCCCAAAGCCCTAATATCTTGTTAAAAGTCCGCAAAGAGGGCCTCTGAAATAAGGGCAGAACAACGGTAATCGTATTCTCTGTAAACAGCTGCAACCGTGCAATAATTACAATAACAAACCCAAAGGTATAACCAAAATTCTCAATCAGGAAATAATCACCATTCCCCGGAAGGTGATAGCGCAGATATCCCTCACAGATAATAGAAAAGCTGATACATAAACCCGCAACAAGCCCCGACCAACCAAGCGAAGGCAACGAACGCGCAAGCTCTTCTTCCCCTTCGTTAGAAATGATTTCATAAATCGTTGGCGAGGCCAAACGCATTTTTTCTTCAATATTGTCTGACATTTTAGCTCACCCACCACAAATAAATTAAAGGAGCCCAAATAAAGCTCAAAGTCAAACTCCCCTTGATCGCCTGATACCCAATCCAAACCCAAAACAGCTTTCCTGCAGGTTTCTTAAAGAAACGAAACCGTGAAAATGTTTTTTCTTCTTCTGCTGCTTGATCCATAATGATATCCTCAGAGCCTACTATTCACATAGAACAATAGCCCATGTCAATGCGGCACAAAAGAAAAAAGGTTCTAAATACAATGAATTTAAAGCCAATAAGTCGGAGCTTAATATGATCAAATATCTCACAATAGCCCTTATCATGGCACTGCATTGCGCCCAAACCGCATCAGCCTATGATAATACGACGCTGAACCAAGGGTCGTCAGAAAAAGAACGGGCGAGTGAGGAGCGAAAGCCAATATGGAATAGAGCAAACAAAGAGAGGTCGACGGCCGAAACGAAGCTTGCCTCTGAAGAAACATCCTCCGAAAACAGCGCGCAAGCACAAATAAAACCTTATGTTTTGCGTTACGTAAGAGATGTTTATCATACTTGCGCAGGGAATTGGAAAAGTGCGCAATGCATAACGTCACTGGCTTCGCTCTCGAAAGATATAGTAGTCGATTACGCCGTAAAGCTTGAGACAGCAGGGCAAAAAGCTTTCCACGAGCCATTGAAGCAAAAATGTGCCGCCTCCACCGCAGCTCTGCAAACTGCAGTTCCTGCTTATGCTCAAAAAAGCGCAATGACAGAGTGCTTGAACGCAATTGCTGACATGAGCCAAGCATCAGATGTTAAACCAGATCTCGAGCTCTACCAACTCGCCATCGGGGCGTTGCAATGCGTCGATAAAGAGGGCTCATGCGAGGCATTTGAAAACCAAATATCATCACACGTACAAGAAAAATCTAATACTGAGAATCCCTAAGAAGACTGAGTAACGCCTGTGATGGCTCACCATTAATCGGAAGCTCCGCCGAAAGTTGGAAGGCGCGAATAGAACTGCGCGTCACTGGGCCCATTTGCCCATCAACTGGTCCGGGGTAGAAGCCACGCTCCATCAACTCGGCCTGAATGTTAGACAAAAGGGTATTGTCATTACCGCCATCTGATTTGCGCACGGTCTCAACGATGCTGTTAACATCCTCAACGCTAATATTAAGCGATGAAGCGAGCTGATTGAGAGCTGATTTCGCTTCGGGGCTGCCTTGCTCTGCCGCGTATTTATACCATGATAAAGCTTGCCCAGGCTCGGGTTGCCCCAAGAGGCCGTTTTCATGAATGAGGCCAAGATTGTAAGCGGCCTCCATAACACCTTGTTGCGCCGCCCGTTCGAAATACTCTGCCGCTTTTTGCGGGTTATATTTCATACCAACTCCCTCTATGTTCGCAATACCAAGATTATACTGCGCCTCGCCATGTCCTTGATCGGCAGCCTTTTCATACAGAGCCATCGCCCGCGGCAAGTCTTTATCCATGCCCAAGCCACGATGATGCAAAACACCTAAATTATAAGTCGCATTGGCGATTCCATTATTCGAAGCCTCCGTAAACCAGAGAACAGCACGCCTCAGGTCTTGTTTCACGGAACCATGCCCCGAAACATAAATAGCCCCCATATCATGTTGCGCCTCAGGAACACCATCAAAAGCCCTTGTTTCAATCCTCTTGGCGATATCAACCAGATTTGGGTCAGCTTTTATGCGCTGTCGTAATCCCGCCTTATAAGCGGGCGTTTGATAGGGCTTGGCTTGCATTCTTTCAGGCAAAACACGATCTTTTTCTGGTAAAGAAGATGGCTCGATTTTATTCAACTCCCGCGCGACCATTTCGGGATCACGATCAAACGCCTCTTCAACCTGTTTGGGATTATTCAAATCAATGTTTGTAACGCCCTTCCTGATCTTCGAGGGGTCATCAATACCCTTATGAATGTTAATCCCGAAATCTGGCTCATAAGCATCCTCTGATGTTTTGGCAGGAACAGAAACGGCCTTGGGCGCTGCAATCTCCTTAGCATCAAGTGACCCCTCAGGCATCACAGGTTCAATAATAGGCTCTGGAGCATTCACCATAGTATTGCGCGCTGTTTCAATATTATCTACGAAAAGCGGGCGCTCCGGAGGAGGACGTACCTCAGAGAGCTTAACAACAGGCGTCTGTACTGCGGCATTTTCAGGTGCTCTCACTGTGCCATACTGGCTCGCGCTAATAAGATAACCAATCAGCAAAATAATAAGGGCCACCACCCCAAGACTTACGGCAGAAAAGCGAACGGGTTTGCGCCACCACGGCATAAGAGCTTCTTCTTCGAGGCGCTTCTGAAGCGCCATCGGATCAGTATTCATCGCGGCATGACCAAGGTTTGGCATATCCACGCCAGCCACTGCACCTTGATCGGTCAGCAAAACCATAGCTTTCGCGTTCAGCGCATCACGAGTCTCGATCACAGCCTGCTCAATGCGTTCCACTTTACGCAAAATACGATTACGGTCTTCAATCACCTTGTCAATTTTACGGTCCAGCTTGATGTAATCCGCACGCCCATCTTCAATTTTATTATCAAGCGCCTCATGACGTTCTTCCGTATCACCGATACGCTTTGTAAGTGCAACGTAAGCAGCAACATTATCGACCATTTTTTCACCCTGGTCTTTTTGCGTATCCTCAAGAGCCTTCTGCTTTTTTGTAAGCGCTTCTTCAATTTTGCGCTGACTCTCGACATCTTCTTTCAGTTTTTTGACAACTTTATCTTGCCCCGTCGTTGTTTCCTTGATCGTTTCAACCAACTCCAAAGTCTTTTTAACACTTTCTTCAACGCGAGTTGCTTTTTTGCTGACTTCCGTTTGCTTACTTGCAACACGCTGCTCTAGATCAATATAGTTTGTCTCGTATTCCACCGCTTTTTTTTCAAGCGCCTGAATTTTCTTGCTCGCCTCATCAAACTGCTTTGTCTCAATGGTTTTGCCTGTAAGAGGGGCTTTTTTCTCCAGATTGGCCAATGTTTTTTTGAAGTGTTCAATATCTTGCGCAAGCGAATCCTGATCTTCCCGCGATGATTTGAGCTTGCTATTCAAAGACTTGAGCAAAAGCAGAATCTGCATCTGTGTATTATCTTTGCCAACAAGAGGTTCGGCATTTGCAAGCGCCTGCGAAAGGGGAGTATCGTCATTATCAGGACTTTTGAAAAATACACGCCCTTCGGATGTTTTCTTAAAACCCATACTAGACCATCCTTTACAGCAAATTACACAAGAAAATTAGACCCTCATATTTACATTTATTCTGACAAATTGGTCAAGCTTTTTAAGTGTTAGGGCCAACCTTTACATTGGATAAGTAGCGCCGCATAAATTTGAACTCTCATTTTAAAAATTTTCTGCTATAAAAACCGTATGATTTCAAAAAATGCCCTAAAGCCATTTATAATTTTTGCGCTATTTACGCTGACCATCTGCGCATATTTCTGGACAAGCTCGCGCTACCCTGATTTATCTGGAAAATCGATGGTCGGCACAAACGCCCCGACATCCAGCATAGGCTTTGCCCCAATCATAACAGTAACGCCGGATATGCCCCTGTGGCAGAGGGTCTTGTCAGAAACTGTAAATTGGATCGATACAAACAAAAAAGGTATGAGCTTCGCCTTTATCATCGGTTCGATGTTCTTGTCACTCTGGCCGTTAATGAAATTCAGAGCCTTCAAAAGCGGCCTCGCCAACAGCGCATTAGGAACGATACTCGGCGCACCTTTGGGCGTATGTGTCAATTGTGCCGCGCCCGTCGCCCGAAGTCTGCACGCCTCGGGCAGCGCGCTGCAAACAACACTCTCCGCGCTTGTGGCTTCGCCTACATTGAACATTGTGGTACTGATGATGGCTTTTTCTGTCTTTCCCTTCTATATGGCCGCATTAAAACTAGCTCTGACCTTCGTCTTTATCCTCGTAATCGTCCCGCTGGCCTGTCATCTCCTGTTCAAAACAGAAACAAACGCTCAAGACAAACAAGAGGTTTGTGAAATCGATCAAAAAACAGAGAATATTTTACCAGAAGAAATGGGCTGGGGCGCCGCTCTGGTCTGGAGCGTAAAAACATACCTCAAGAACTTTTTATATCTTCTGAAAATAGCACTCCCCCTAATGCTATTATCAGGCGTCCTCGGCGCACTCCTAACCGTTCTCATTCCGTGGGGCACAATCGAAAGCCTCAACACTAAAACCAATATTTTTACAATGATAGGACTGATCGGAATTTTATCCATCTTCGGCGCGTTGCTTCCCTCTCCCATGGCATTCGATGTGGTTGTCTCCGCCGCGCTGTTGCAGGCAGGCGTGCCCGTTGCTTATGTCTCTGCGCTGCTCTTTACGCTCGGTTCGTTCAGCATCTATGCCTTCTTTATCATCTGGCAAGCCATCTCTCTGCGCGTAGCAAGCTTTATGATGCTGATGACAGTGCTTCTGGGAATGGCCGCGGGCCTGGCCGCAATCCCATTAGAACAAAGGGTGCTTGAAACCGGCAAGCTCGAGCTTATGGAACTGATCAAAAACGAACACGATGACCCGATTTTTAAACGCAACGACCAACAATATAGCCTTAACGACCTAAAGCCAGCCCTGAAAAAACAAGCTATCCAATATAAAACGCTCGATACAAACAATGAAAACCTCCAAATCGAATGGACACCCTTCCAAGAAAAAAGCACAGGCGATAAACCTTTCACATTCCAAAAAGGTGAGGAAATTGGAATGAAACAGCCCTATACAATTTCCTACCTAACAGGCCCTTCTGGTGCCGTCATATTCTCAACCATGTCAATCGCAAGCGGCGATGTGCACAATGATGGCTGGCCTGATGTGCTGGTCATGGGCGATCACGAAGTCCGCCCCAATATTCAGCTCTATGCCAATATCGACGGCAAGACGTTCAAACGCCAAGCCTTACCGGTGTTTGAAGATACACCAGAAGTGATGCTCGTATCCCTTGCCGATCTGAATGCTGATAATTTTCTGGACATTGTCTTCACAACATTCGGCGGGCAAAATTTCGTAATATACAATAAGGATGGCGAATTCCTCGAAGAGAACTTAGAGCCTCTAGGGGCGACATTAAAAAGCACAACCGTCAGCATGTCTTATGGGGACATTGAGGGAGACGGGAATATAGATATATTTCTTGGAAACTGGAGCGCTGGCCCATTATTCGTCAATTACAGCCGCTCTGAAAACAAACTCATAAAGCAAGAAAAAGACAAAAGCTTCGTCACACATGATGTTCCTGGGCCATCAGGGGAAACCTTAACCAGCCTCTTCACAGATATAAATAAGGACGGCTTGCTCGATATCTATGTTGGCAATGATTTTATATGGAGGAGCCACTCTGATTTTATTCTTCTCGGGACAAAAGAGGGGCTGTTGAAAGAGGGAGGAGATGAAATCAATAAAAAGTTCTCTGGCGGACAATCAACAATGAGCATCGATAGTGGTGATATGAATAACGACATGGAGTATGAGTACTATATCGGCCAAATTGCCTATTCTGGTCAGTATGTTCACGAAATGTCAAAAATCGCCGAAAAGCAAATCCGCTACGAAGATTATTGCATAGGCAGTGAAGATCTTGAGCAATGTAAGCGTGAAATGAAGTTAAAATTAGCATTCGCACGGGGATCAAATTTTATTAATGACGCGTGTGACGCCCTGGAATTTGAAGAAGATAAAAGAAAATGCCTGCTCCATTTATTCATGAATGAATATTGTAGCTCTAATTTATACATAAAAGAATCCTCAGCAAAAAAGCAGTTAAAAGACCGAGGGGCATCAGAACGCTACAAAACCATTTGCGATCGTCAACCAGAAGCGAGTAAAGAAAGAAAAGAAAAAAAGAAACAGGGCAACAAAATGCCGTCTTTCATTAAGGCATCAAACGATTCGCTCAATAACGTGCTCTTGCGAAAAGAGGGAGAGGCTTATCGCGATGAAGCCAATAAAAGGAAAGTTGGCTTCGGAGCATGGACATGGAACGCACGCTGGGGTGATCTTGATAATGATGGCTGGCAAGATATATATATCGCGAATGGATATTCAATGCCGATGGCCTTGCCAACCAATATTTTCTACCGCAACCAAGGCGATGGAATATTCGAAGATGCCTCAGAAGCATACGGCTTGGAAAGCTATACTCCGACAAGCGCATTCACATACTTGGATATTGATAATGACGGGGACTTGGATATCGTAACCGTACCAACAGATGCCCCGATCGAGATGTTCACAAACCATAATGCGAACAATGCAATTCAATTCGAGCTGAGAGATGGAACATCGAACAACACGTGGGCATTAGGCGCTGAAATTCAAATAGTCTATGAAGAAAATGAGCGATTAAAACAACAATCACAAATCGTAAAAGGGAGCGGGGGCTACAAGTCTTACAACCAACCGATACTCCATTTTGGTCTTGGGAAAATAAATCAAATAAAATCCGCAAAGATCATATGGCCAAACGGTCAAATGGCAACGATAGAACAGAATTTAAGTGTGAATGCGAAATACAGAATAACAAAAATAAATTAGTTATTCAAAGGCAAGATATTAAGACCCTCACCCAGTGAGTCACAAAATCT
Organism: uncultured Micavibrio sp.; assembly: GCA_964352375.1. Lineage (GTDB taxonomy): Bacteria > Pseudomonadota > Alphaproteobacteria > Micavibrionales > Micavibrionaceae > UBA1672. The sequence goes on along the minus strand of CAYGSA010000014.1, from coordinate 20,525 downwards.
AGTCCACGTCTTTAGGTCAGAAGTTTTTTTGTGTTGCGACCGCGCTGTAGAGAGTAAAAGTTTACTCCACTTCTTCACGAGATAATTTGTGCGTGTCTGGATTTCTTGTTCAGATAAAGATTGCGTAAGTTGGGCTTTTTCTATGCCATGGCGTTTGAATATATCCGATTTATCCCATAGAACCTGAGAAGGTTTATTCTGCTGTGCCATAAAAGCACCATGAGTTTCATAGAATATTGCGCATTCTAGTAAATTATCGACAACTGTGGCGTTCTTTGGCATAGGAGTCTGCGCACAAGCAAAGCTCGAAGTCATAAAAACAAATGTAAATAATAAAAACCTAATCATAATAAAAACCCTGAGATAAAAAATTACTACCTTTACTTAAATACAGCATAAATTCTAATATATGCTTAAGCTAGTATCTTAACATATACTTCGGTCTGAAATCCAATAACATACTGTCCTTTTACAAAGATGAGCGGCCTTTTGATGATAGAAGGAAAATTGAAAGCGGCTTGAAGGGCAAAATCGTCAGTCATAGAGGCTTTCTATTCATCAGGTAACTGCCGCCAAGTCGTGCCACGGCGGTTAAGTACCGCTTCCCAGCCATGAGCGTCAATCGCGGATTTTATAACATTTTCAGGTACACCGTCTTTTTTATAGTCATGGAATGAGTAAGAAACTCCATGCGCATCCAGCCACTTAAAGGCTTTCTTCATCGTGTCACAGTTTCTAATGCCATAGATTATAACATCGCTCATAAGTATACAGTTATATGATTCTATGCTAAACACCAACCCATTATGAGCAATAAAAAATCTTCCCAATTGCAGACTTTAAAAACGCTTTTGCCCTATCTATGGCCCAAAAACGCGAAGGACATGCGCATCCGTGTTGTGATTGCGATGATTTGCCTGTTCTTCTCAAAAGTCGCCAATGTTTACGCGCCCATTATTTATAAAGACATCATAGACTTCCTAAGCCCGCAAGATCCAACCGCAGCACTAATATATATCCCAACAGCGATGCTCATAGGCTACGGGCTCGTGCGCACGCTCTCCATAGTCTTTGGAGAAATTCGCGAAGCCGTGTTCATAAGGGTTGCGCAGCGCGCCATGCGCACAGTGAACATGAAAACATTCAAGCACCTACACGCGCTCTCAATGCGCTTTCACATGGATCGTGAAACAGGAGGGCTTAGTCGCGTAATTGAACGCGGTGTCAAAGGCATAGATTTCGTGCTCTCTTTCATGCTGTTCAATATCCTGCCAACATTACTTGAAATCCTCATGGTCTGCGCGGTGCTTTGGTACATGTTTGATATATGGTATGCGCTGATTACCTTTGTCACAATCAGCTCATATATTGCCTTTACGCTGATCTCAACAGAATGGCGATTGAAATACCGCCGCGAGATGAATGACCAAGACACAAAGGCCAACACCAAAGCCATAGACAGCCTCCTAAACTACGAAACAGTCAAATATTTCGGCAACGAAACCCACGAAGCCAGCCGCTATGACGTATCCCTTGGCAACTACGAAAAGGCCGCCGTTAAATCCATCCAAAGCCTATCCGTCGTCAATATCGGCCAATCCGCAATCATCTCGCTGGGCCTCGTCATCGTCATGTATATGGCGGCGAACGGTGTGGTGAATAAAACCATGACCATCGGCGATTTCACACTTGTTGTGATTTACCTGATTCAGCTATACATCCCGCTGAACTTCCTCGGCTTCGTCTACCGTCAGATTAGACAATCGCTAACCGATATGGATGATATGTTCTCCATGCTCGACATCGAAAAAGAGATCGTGGATAAAGACGGCGCGCCCGATCTGAAAATTACAGGCGGACAGCTGGAATTCGACAACGTCCATTTCGGTTACAACGAAGATCGCGAAATTCTAAAAGGCCTGTCTTTTAAGGTTGATGCAGGAAAAACCGTCGCCATCGTCGGCCCAAGCGGTGCAGGAAAATCAACCATCTCGCGCCTCATCTTCCGCTTCTACGATGCAGGGCAGGGCGCAGTGCGCATCGACGGCCAAGACATCCGTGATATCTCGCAACACTCCCTGCGCAAAACCATCGGCATCGTCCCGCAAGACACTGTGCTATTCAACGACACAATCCGCTACAACATCGCCTACGGCCGCCCCGAAGCCACCGACGAAGAAGTCATCCGCGCCGCTGAAATGTCCAGCATCGACGGCTTCATTGAAAAACTGTCAGAAGGGTACGAAACAATCGTCGGCGAACGCGGCCTCAAACTCTCTGGGGGCGAAAAACAGCGCGTCGCCATCGCCCGTACAATCCTAAAAGATACGCCGATCTTGCTGTTCGACGAAGCCACATCCGCACTCGACTCCAAAACCGAGCAAGACATCCTATCCAGCCTTAAAGAAGTCTCAAAAGGCCGCACAACCCTTGTCATCGCACACAGATTGTCAACGGTCGTATCCGCCGACGAAATACTCGTCCTCGACGAAGGCAAGGTCATTGAACGCGGCAAACATGCAGATTTAATCAAACTGGGCGGCATCTACGCCACAATGTGGCAACGCCAGCAGGAGGATAAGTGAGACTATTCCTAACCTTATGCACCGTAATTTTTGCGTTTCAAGCACACGCCCAAACCCCTCCGGATGCGGCCGTCGTTTCCGCGCACCCGATCGCGACGCAGGCAGGTGCAGATATCCTTGCCCAAGGTGGAAACGCCTTTGACGCCGCCATCGCGATCAGCAGCACTCTAGGCGTGGTCGAGCCATTTGGCTCGGGCTTAGGAGGAGGCGGGTTTTGGCTCATCTACAACGCCGAAATGGATGAATACAGCGTCCTTGATGCTCGCGAAACTGCGCCCCTCAACGCGCATAAAGACATGTATCTGAAGGAAAACGGTGAGCCAATCAAAAACGCCTCCACACAAGGCCCGCTCGCCGCTGGAATTCCTGGACAGCCCGCCGCGTTTAACGCCATCACCAAAATGGGCAACTTGCCGCTCCACCAAGCCCTAAAACCCGCAATCACCGCCGCGCGTGAGGGCTTCCCCGTTGATGAACGCTACATAAGCGGCGCAGAGGTCAAACAAGATCTCATGCTAAAATACCCTGAGACCGCGTCGATTTTCCTCGATAATGGTGAGGTTCCGAAAGAGGGCTGGGTTCTAAAACAGCCCGAGCTTGCGAAGACACTGGAAAATATCGAAGATTTTTACATTGATACTGAATTAGTCAAAGATGTCCAAAAAAATGGCGGTATCTGGGGGCTTCCCAGTCTCGCGCATTATGAGGTGAAAATACGCACACCTATTATAGCACAGTATAAAGGCGCAAAAATTATTCTAACGCCGCTGCCATCCTCTGGCGGGCTGGTGATTTCAAACACGCTTAACATTCTCTCAAACTATAAAAATCCAGATAAACATCATATCATCGAGGCCATGAAACAAGCCTACCGCCAGCGCGCCCTTTACATGGGGGACAATGATTTCTTTGGCGTGCCAATCGATAAAATCCTAAACAGCCAAAAGCCCATCAACCCAAGCAAAGCCATGAGCGCGCAAGATCTTCCCTTCGAAACAGGCAAGGGCACAGAAACAACACACTTCGCAGTCATCGACAAACAGGGCAACCGCGTTGCAGTAACGCAATCAATCAATTTCTGGTTCGGCTCAGGGTTTGTGCCAAAAGGCACAGGCGTGCTCCTCAACAACGAAATGGATGATTTCACCATCAAACCCGGCGTAGAAAACGGCTACGGCCTTCAAGGCAAAAGCGCAAACGCCATCGCGCCGGGAAAACGTATGCTCTCCAGCATGACTCCAACCTTCGTCGAAACCAAAGACGGCTTGCTTATCCTCGGCACGCCGGGCGGCTCGCGCATTATCTCCATGAACCTGCTCGCAATTCTGGCCTTCATCAATGGCGAAGACCCGGCAGACATCATCAAAGCCCCGCGCTATCATCATCAATACCTCCCTGACCATGTGACGTATGAGGAGGGCGCGTTCACGCCCGAAGACATCGCCAATCTCACGGAAAAAGGCCATACGCTCAAGCCATCACCACGTCCGTACGGCAACATGCAGATGATCCACTGGAATTACAAAACCAACGAAATCAAAACCTATTCTGACCCGCGCGGCCTTGGGGCAGGGCGCGTCTATTAACGCCCTATCGCCGCCTTGCCCTCAGGGCCAAGCCAATCAATAATGCCCTCGACTTTGTTTAAAACCTTACCCTCAGGCGTAATCACGAAACTCTCTGGATACATCGTTGTCCCATACAGCTCCCGCGAAATCCTCTTCTCTTGGTCATGCACAATCAAAGCATGGTCATACGGGACCTCAAGCTTATCAAAAAACGGCATAATATCGCGCGCATGTTGATCGACAGACATCGCAATAAAAACAATATCCTCACGCTTTGTAAATTTCAGCAAATCTGGCATCTCTACAACGCACGGCGCGCACCACGTTGCCCAAACATTGATTAAAACGGTCTTCCCACGAAAATCAGAGAGTTTTTGCGCCGCGCCACCTATCGCTAAAAACCGAAAATCAGGCGCATCAGGCAGACTTACCTCAGACACCGTTACAGGCGGCGGTGCATAAACATCCCAAACCGCAAGACCAAGCCCTATGACGAGCGCTAAAGTAATGATAAAGGCTTTAATCCTTGCCTCCTATAATAAAAGATAAAAGCCAAAAACGCGGTTTCCGCTACAATAAAGCTGCCCAGATAAAGTCCTGCGCTGTCCGTAAACCCATAAGAATGCAACCCAACGCTCAATAAATTCACTCCAAACCAAGACAGTGCCAAAACCACTGAGAGATAAGACAGGCCATATAACACGCTCGTACGTCCCATCATTCCGCTTATCCGCCCATGCAAAACCCATATCAACCACAGCACGATCAGCAAAGCACCATTTTCCTTCGGATCCCATCCCCAGAAACGCCCCCAGCTTTGATCCGCCCAAATCCCGCCCAAAACGGTTCCAATCGTTGCTAAAAACAAGGCAATCAAGCTGCACGTCATCATATTTTTGTAAATGATATCACTGTCTTTAAACAAAAGATAATGCGCTAAAGCGCTCGTCAACGCGCAAAACGCATAGGCCGCCGTAATCGTCAAAACATGCGTTGTCAGCCAAAAATTTGTATTCAAAACCGCCGCAAGGACAACAAGCGTATCGCCGTCTTGTGCATGGGCAAAGCCAAGAATATGGAGCACAATACCAAGCCCCGCCGCAATCCAAAGCCAAAAATCCTTGCGCTGAATGACGCAATACAACATCGTCAGCACGCACACAAATAAAACAGTTTCGTATAATGTGCTGACAGGCGGACGTTCAAGAATATAAATGCGCATCCCAATCCCAACAACTTGTATAAGCACACTCGCCCAAATCAGGCCAGAAGAAACCGCAAAAAGGTCATATCTCAAGAAATGCGTAACACTCAGGGCACAAATGGCCACCAAGATAAAACAAAAACTGATAAAGAACGGATTGTAAACCGTATAATAATACTCAGCCTTAAGCGCCAAGGGGCGAGGCACAGAGGAAGATTCATAGACCGTGCGCAGGCTGTCATTCCAAGCCCTTATATCCGCCGCATGAAACGCCTTGGCAAGCCCCGCCCACCCGTCAAGAACATCATCTGCCGCCAAAACAACGTCCCATGGTGTACGCCATGACTCATCATCATGAATAACACGGAATAAATCGCTGCGCTTCCCGTTTTCCTTAAGTGAGGTTAATAAAAATGACAATTCCGCAAGCCGCTTTTCCTCTGGCGCAAACGACTCATAATCCTCACCTTTTCGCTGAACGATCGTTTTGACCCATTTTTGAATGGAATCAACGCTATCTGCCATCTCAAGATAGCTACGCGGCGGATCAAAATCGAGTGGTAAAAGCGCAGAAAGACTGCCCAATAAGCGTTGCAGCATAACAGTTTTTTGTTGCAACCTGATAAGCTCGCGCTGCGCAGGCGTCCAGCTTTCCTCTTTGGCCTCAATAATCGACAGTACCAATTTTTGCTGACGATCAAGCGCCGAAAAAACGGTGCGGTAACTATATAGCTTCCCCGCATCTTTCTCTATATCCAGCAAGCTAAGCAGGTCTGGGTTAGTAATCTTGATCGTCGGCATTTGCTCCCCGCGCGCAGGATCAAACAAAATAGTTATAAGCCATTGCGTCGCATTGCGTTCGTTACCCGCAAGCTCTTTCTTTTTGGCACGGGCAAAGGCCTCAATGGGCTTAACCCGCCCCTCATCAAGAATAGGAAGCCGTGCAAACAACGATGCGTCATAATTTTTTGCCTGCACGGGCAGGGCAAGAAACAAAATCATAAAAAAGAAAAGAATACGTATCATTGTGTCACCTAGTGTACCCAAAATCTTCAAAATCACTAGTGTTAAAGCGTATCAATTATGCTAGATCAACATCATGAATAAAAAAATAACAGAAATAGAAACCACCCTCGCTCATCATGAGCAAACAATCAACGAGCTAAACGACGTCATCACCGCGCAATGGAAAGAGATTGAAACTTTAAAACGGCGCTTGGATAAGACCATGGCAAAAATTGATCAACTGCAAGAGGGCGGCGATATATCCGCCGATCAAAAACCCCCACATTATTAGGCCGCTATGCAGTAAGGCTCAAAAAAACCTCGGAGCGCTTCACGCACAGCGTTTGGGTCTTTCAGGCTATTCAGATGCGCTCGAAACTCTGCTGCCCCATCAAAGCCCGTACAATACCAAGACAGATGCTTGCGTGCAAACGGAACGCCTTTGCACTCGCCATAATATTTTAAAATTTCATCATAATGATGAAGAATTAAATCGCGTTTTTCCGGCGCACTAGGTTCCGCGCCGACCATGCCCGTTCTCATATAGTCCATGACCTGTTTTATCATCCATGGCTTTCCCTGTGTGCCGCGCCCAATCATCACTCCATCAGCGCCTGATTGTTTAAGGGCATTCATCGCATCATCGGGCGTGTTGATATCCCCGTTTACAATCACGGGAATTTGAACGGCTTCTTTTACTTTAGCCACGGCGCACCAATCTGCTCTGCCGTTGTACTTTTGTGTACGCGTACGCCCATGCACGGTAACCATAGAAACACCAACATCTTGCGCCCGCCGCGCCAAAGAGGGCGCGTTCAGATGCGCATCATCCCAGCCAAGGCGCATTTTAACGGTGACAGGAACATCTACGGCATTAACTATCGCAGCCATAATGTCAGTGGCAAGGTCTTCATCCTGCATCAACGCAGAGCCAGCCATTTTCTTCACGACCTTTTTAACGGGGCATCCAAAATTTATATCAATAATCGCCGCGCCTCGTGCCTCGTTCATACTTGCCGCCTCGGCCATGATTTCAGGCTCACAACCAGCAAGCTGAACAGCCATCGGGAATTCCTCGGTGTAATCTTCGTTCATTTTCAGGGAATGCGCAGTGTTCTGGATCATCTCGCGGCTGGCGATCATTTCTGAAAACACCAGACCAGCGCCATAGGACTTAACCAACCTGCGAAACGGCAAGTCAGTAATCCCTGACATCGGCGCCAAAAACACCGGATCAGCGATCTCTATATCACCAAGAGAAAACCCCATTCTAAACCTCTATCGCACCAATTTTCCCCGGAGCAATAGCATTCTTAATGGTGCGCGTCAAAATTTTGCGTGCCTCAGGCGTATATTTATCGTAAAAAGCCTGATTTTTTGGCCCTAAACCATGCTCTGCGCTGTAACTGCCGCCTGCATCTATGGCGCGTTCAATCACCCATTGACGCAAATCAGGTTCATTAATCGGTGATGAACCGTCATGCACTAAGTTAAAATGCACTGCGCCATCGCCGATATGCCCAAAGTCACAAAGCGTTAGCGACGGATAGGCCTGGTTTAATGACTCGCGCATCGTTTCACAAAATGACATGACATGGCCCCGTGTGAACGCCAGATCAAACGCATAAAGAGTGCCTGATTTTTGTACGCCTTCCGACAAAGCATGCCGCAGAGCCCAGAGCTTTTCAGGCGGCCCGATCAGCGCATCATCTATCATATCCTCCCAAACCCCCGCAAGAACAGATTCCAGAACATCATCAAGCGATTGCTCGCCTCCGCGCTGATTCCAACTGCGCGATAGCTCAAGAAGAATAGCGTAATCAGGAATGCCATCTTGCCCAAAAGGGGAGGATAGGGATGGCGTGTGCGCAAATGCGCGCTGTATAGACTCGCCGCTCATACCTTCAAACGCGCTTAAATATTCGCCGCAAGACTGTTCAATCGCGATCAGAATATCATTAACCTGCGCCAAAGACTTAGGGACAAGCAACGCCGTAGCGCTTTGTTTTGGCGTTGCAGATAATCTTAAGCTCGCCTCAGTAACAATCCCAAATACGCCGCCACTACCCACAAAAAGCTGTGTCAGATCAAAACCACAATTATTCTTATGAAGCGGCGCAAGTGTATCGATAATTGTACCTTTTGCATCCGCCAAAACGGCCTTAATGCCCAGCACATGATCGCGCATACTGCGATATTTCAAAAACCGTGAACCGCCTGTATTCGTTGCAATCATTCCGCCAATACAAGGGTCGGCGCCCAAATCAATCGGCAATTCTAAATCATGCTCTGCCGCTGTGGCATTCACCGCCGAAAGCCGCGCCCCCGCGAAGACCTGTAAAGACTTATTCGCCGCGTCAACGCTAGTAAAGCCACGCATGCGCTCAAGGCTCAAAACAATCTGCGTGCCTGTGCTATCAGGAACAGACGCCCCCGTAAGTCCCGTATTCCCTGATTGCGGAATAAGATGCAGATCATGTGTAAAACAATAAGAAACAATCTTAGAAACCTCATCCGTAGAAGAGGGGCGCAAAACAAGCGCCGCTTTGCCAATTTCCCCACGCCAGCCGTGCTCATAGGCCGCAAGCCCATCTGCGGGCATTAAAACACTCTTATCGCCTAAAGTTTTTTGAAAAAATGAGAGATGCGCACTATCCATGGCAAAACTATACGCGGCTTATCCGCCCTTGAGAAGCTTCATTTTCTTCTTGAAAAAGACGCGCGGGTGAACTTGGCCCTCGCGTGCTTCGAACTTCTCGTAATATTGTTGATGATATTCTTCTGCTTCCCAAAAATAGGGGACATCACTAACTCTCGTCACAACATTAACGCCTTGCTCTTTAAGTTGAGTAATCCATTTCTCGGCAGTCTTTTTCTGTGCATCATTATGATAGAAAATCTCAGAACGATATTGCGTGCCGACATCAACGCCCTGACGGTTCAGTTGTGTCGGATCATGCGCCTTTGTTAGGAAAAATTCAGTCAGTTGATCGTAGGTCACTTTATTACGATCAAATAAAACCTCTACGGCTTCGGCGTGGCCCGTTTTTCCTGTTGTGATGTCTTTATAGTTCGGATTGTCTAAATCACCGCCAAGATAACCAGATCGTGTGAACACCACGCCATCAAGAGCGCGAAACTCGCTTTCAACGCACCAAAAACAGCCACCTGCAAACGTCGCTATTGAAAAATCTTCTACATTTTCAGGTTTTTCATCCATTAAATCGGCACCTTTAGACTCTAAAGTGCCTTCAATGGCAAAGGATTCTGCATTATTAAGCATCATCGCAGCAGTGCCTAGAATGACAAACAATCCTAAAATTAAAATCAAACGCATTTCGTTTTCCTTAAAAGTTAGAGTATAATGATAATATAACATTCGTGAGATAGAAGAAAATGTTTCAATTCTTTTCAAAATCCCCGAAATTTGAAGCCCGCGCAGAAGGGATGGAGCCTTATATTCTTCTGATGCATTATACGGGCATGGAAACGGGGCAGGCCGCAATTGACCGCCTGACTGATCCCGAAAGCGGTGTAAACGTTCATTATATAGTAGAAGAAAACGGAAATGTGATCGACATCGTGCCTGAAAATAAACGTGCATGGCATGCCGGTGTGTCATTTTGGGCAGGCGAAGATGATATAAACTCCGCTTCAATAGGCATTGAAATTATCAACTCGGGCCATGAATTTGGCTATCGTGAATTCCCAAAAGAGCAAATGGACGCAGTCCTAAAGCTCTCGCAGGGCATCATGAAGCGCCACAATATCACGAGCGTAATTGGCCATTCAGACGTCGCTCCAGAGCGTAAACAAGACCCAGGCGAATTATTTGATTGGGAGTTTTTGGCGCGCGGCGGAGTAGGACAATGGGCTTTACCTATGCCAGAAGACTATGCGCGCGCCGAAAAAGTTGCGCTCAATGACTTTGAGGCTGAGAAGCTGTTTATTGAATACGGCTACAACCCCATGGCCGCCTTCCAAGACACTGTAACTGCCTTCCAGCGCCATTTTTACCAAGAGGTGTTCAAGGCGGGAACAGAAGGGCAAATCGATCAAGAAACAATAGCACGCCTGTGTGCCTTGATACGCAATCATACAATTTGATTTTTCATCCATAAAAGTCTAAGTTGCCCTCGGTCGAAGAAATTGGATGGCCGCTGCTTCGCTTGCGAAGGAGAGGAAAGTCCGGGCTTCATGGAAAAACGGCGCCAGATAACATCTGGATCTTGCTTAAGGCAAGGCTGGAAAGTGCTGAAGAAATTTAAACTACCCTGTTCGCAGGGAAAAGGTGAGAAGGTGCGGTAAGAGCGCACCGCGCGGCTGGCAACATCCGTGGCATGGTAAACCCCGCCGGAAGCAAGACCAAATAGGAGAGGCACAGCCTTAGTGCTAGGTATTTTTTCATACTGTCTCTCGGGTAGGTCGCTTGAGCCCATTGGTGACTTTGGGTCTAGAGGAATGGTCATCACTCATAGCAATATGAGCACAAAACCCGGCTTATAGATTTCTTCGACCGTTTTGTCTTCAATTGCGCGTGTGAATTATTTATGTACTTTTGTGATTGTTTTATAAACATAAAAAAAGTCACCAAGACTAAACTTGATGACTTCCTTTCAGATTTTATGCTTTTGACCTGCACCGCAAAAGAAGGGTTGTAAACGATTGAAAGACAGCGTTTACAGGCTTTTGCGTATATCAGCTTGCGCAATAGGAATATAAAATAGTTCCTAAAAACAAGCCTCCATTCACAGCCAGAACAATCATAAGAAATGTTTCGAGCATAAGTCTCTCCTCCACACACGTTAATAATGACATTTTTCTAATATGCATAATACATAGCAACAAGTTTCGTAAAATGCAAACTTTTTTTGTTGTTTTTTAGGGGGTTAAGAAAAATACAAGCAAACATAAGGGTTTGAGAATATAAAAATTTTAAAAAATGCATAAATAATTCACAATTTTATACACAAAACAGGAGATTTTATCCATAGTTTGACCCACAATGCATCATAATATAACAAATGGCGTCTTGTTCCTTTATTAAAAACACTTTTCATTGACGATCCATGCTTTCCCATGATATCCCATATATATCCATTTTGTGTCGTCAAGGCACGGAAAGTGCGTGAGAGTGGCTCTGTTTCTATCTACATATACAAATAAGGTCGACAAAAAAGGCCGCGTCTCAGTGCCGGCCTCTTTTCGTTCTGGCCTCGCGGAGCATCTTCATCAGGGGCTTGTGGTTTTTTCTGCCCACAACCACACTTGTCTTGAAGGGTTCGATTGGGTAAAAATGGATGAAATCAGCGCACGTCTGGATCAATTTGATTTATTCTCCGCCGAGCAAGATGACCTCGCCACCACAATTTTCGGCGAAAGTGTACAACTTCTCATCGACAGTGACGGACGCGTTGTTATTCCTGCGCCGCTATTAAAGGCCGCGCAAATCACAAATAAGGCAACATTCGTAGGGCTGGGGCGCAAATTCCAGATATGGGATCCTGAATTATTCGAACGCCGTAAAACGCAGGCGCGCGGCGCTGTGCAGGATCAAAAGCTAACTATTCCAAAAGGGGCTGGCGATGCAACATAACCCCGTCATGCTCCGCGAAGTCATTGAGGCCTTAAGCCCACAAGATGGAGAAACCTATATTGATGGCACGTTTGGTGCAGGCGGCTATTCAACTGCAATTCTTGAGGCCGCCGATTGCACGCTCTACGCCATAGACCGTGATCCTTCGGCAAAAGCTGCTGCAGGTAAAATGAGCAAAAAATACGGCGAACGTTTTATCTTTATTCAAGGTCGTTTCGGCAATGTACGTGCGCTGATCCCAGCCAAAAAAGTCAACGGCTTTGTGCTGGATATAGGCGTATCCTCCATGCAAATCGACCAACCAGAGCGCGGTTTTTCCTTTCGATTTGATGGCGCGCTTGATATGCGCATGGATACGGCAAACGACACGCCCACCGCAGCAGACATCGTCAATACATATGAAGAACAAGACCTTGCCAACATGATCTATGAATACGGAGAAGAACGCCTCTCCCGCCGCATCGCCCGTAAAATAGTGGAGCGCCGCAAAGAGCAAAAATTCACACATACACTCGATTTGGCAGACGTCATTCGCTCCTGTGTGCCGCGCTCTAAAGACAAAATTGACCCCGCAACACGCACATTCCAGGCACTGCGCATCGCCGTCAACGACGAGTTGGGCGAGCTAGCCCAAGCCCTCGAAGCCGCCGAGCACATTCTCGAAGAAGGCGGGCGTTTGGTGGTTGTATCCTTCCATTCCCTCGAAGATCGTTGCGTAAAGGTTTTCCTTAAGAAAAAATCAGGCGGCGCAACAGGGTCCCGTCATATGCCAGCCACGCAGGAAGAAAGCCCTGATGTTTTCAAACTTATCTCTCGCAAAGCCATCAAGGCTTCACCAGAGGAGACAGCGCAAAACCCGCGTGCACGCTCGGCAAAACTCCGCACAGCTATAAGAACAGGAGAAAACCATGCGTAAAACGGTCTTCAAATACGGATTTGTTTTTATCTTGCTTGTGCTCAGTGGCGCCGCGATTATGCATATATCACACACCGTCCAGCGCCTTGAAAAAGAAGTCGCCGCGAACAAAAGAATTGTAGAAAAGGAAGAAGAGGCAATTCGCGTTCTTAAGGCAGAGTGGGCATACCTAAACACACCAGAACGCTTGGAGTCCATAGCTATTCATGGTCTCAATATGAATGTACCGGAAACACAAAAAGTAATCTCAAACATCGAAAATATGCCTGAACCCGATCAACAAGGGCATGCTGTGAATATTTCATATCAAGGGCAGCAATAATCATGTGGAGCCACGCCCGACATAACCGTATAGAGGTGGAAGGAGAGCACCGCACCGCCTCACGTATGGCGCAAAGCCGTTTGTCGATACTGTCAATCTGTTTTGTTCTGGCTTATGCACTGATGCTGATACGTTTGGTTGATCTGTCGATCGTGCAGGGCACAATTGCGCACATGCAAATGTCCAATGCCGAACAAAATGAGCAAGTCCCAATCATCATGCCGCGCCGAGGCAATATCTATGATGCAAACGGATTTCTGCTGGCAACGACCCTTAAAACGCCATCCGTTTATGTCGATCCGAAACTGGTAATCAATCCCGAAGAGCTTGCGAAGCAACTCAAGGTAATCTTGCCTGATTTGAAAATAGAAAAAACACTCAAGGCGCTTCATGCGAAAAACCGTTTTGGCTGGATTGCCCATGCCATTACACCAGATCAGCAGCGCCTAATTCTAGAGCTCGGTCAGCCAGCCCTGGGGTTTCAATATCAATATACACGTATTTACCCACAAGGCTCTCTTTTTGCTCACATATTGGGCTACACAGAGCGCGACGGCCTTGGCTTATCAGGCGTTGAGCGTGGCTATGATGACGTGCTCAGTAAGGGCGAAGATGTTCACCTGACACTTGATCTACGCCTGCAGCATGTTGTTAAGCGCGAGGTGTCTAATGCCATATCAGAATTTAACGCCATTGCAGGAACAGGTCTTATTCTGGATATCAAAACAGGTGCGGTCATAGCAGCGGCATCGCTACCAGATTTTGATCTCAATCACGCAAATAAGGCCACGCCGAACCAAATTTTCAACCGCCTAAGTCTCGGAGTATACGAACTTGGCTCAATATTTAAAATTTTCTCAACCGCCGCATTATTGGACCTGAACGGCGCACCATTGGCAACAGAATTTGATGCACGCAAACCACTGAAAGTCGGGTGGCATAAAATAAGGGATTACCACGCCCAAAAACGTATCTTGAATATTCCTGAAATTTTTGTCCATTCCTCAAATATAGGCACCGCTTTGATGGCTCAGGAAATTGGCGGAAAAGCATTGCAGGCCTTCTATAAGGACTTAGGCCTTCTCAACCGCCTGCGGCTTGATATCAAAGAAATTGGCACGCCGCTCGCTCCGGAAAAATGGACAGAGGGCACAACAATGACCGCGAGCTTCGGCCACGGCCTTGCAACCACACCCCTGCAAATGGCGAGTGCAGTGGCAACTGTGGTGAATGGAGGTTTCGAGGTAACGCCACATATGGTAAAAAGAGATAAAAAAGCCCTTCAGGTGCAAATTCTTTCGTCTGACACATCTGAGAAAATGCGCAAACTTCTCCGCCTCGTTGTGGCATCTGGAACAGGTAAAAATGCCGAAGTCTATGGCATGGAGGTCGGCGGAAAAACAGGAACAGCCGAGAAAAGCGTCAACGGGAAATATGAAAAGGGTAAGCTCATCTCCTCCTTCATCGGCGCATTTCCCATGAGCGATCCACGCTATGTCGTCATGGTGATGGTCGATGAGCCAAAGGGTAATGAACGCAGCTACGGTTATGCTACAGCAGGCTGGGTCGCCGCGCCTGCCGTAAAGAATATCGTCAGTTCAATGGCATCAATTCTTGGCCTAACGGCTGATGGTTATGATCATAAAAACGACATATCACGTGATATCATGCATTATATCCGCGACGAAAAATCTCGAAAAATTTTGGCGTCATATGAATGAAGCACTTCAAAACTTTGACATTTCATCCATAACAGGTATCACCGCGGATAGTCGCAAAGTCAAAAAAGGATATCTCTTTGCTGCTCTCCCAGGAGAGGTTCACGACGGTCATAATTACATCGAAGCTGCGATAACGCAGGGCGCTTCAGTAATCCTCTCGGACGAAAAGGGCGTCAAAAAACACAATATACTCGCACTCAATGTTCCGCGTGAGGCGCTCCATAAAGCGTTCAGCAAGCTTGTAGCCGCTTTCTACGCACGCCAACCAGGGCAAATCATCGCTGTCACAGGCACAAACGGCAAAAGTTCGGTCGTCCACTTCACTCATCAAATCTGGCAAGCTTTGGGCAAGAAATCCGAAGCGCTCGGAACGCTTAATGGCGGCTTAACAACGCCCGATCCTGTGACGCTCCATGAACATCTAAAAACCTTTGCAGAAAAAGGAACAACCCACTGCGCCCTCGAAGCCTCAAGCCATGGTCTCGCGCAATATCGCATTGATGGAGCAACTATAAAAGTAGCTGCTTTTACAAGTTTTTCCCAAGATCACCTCGATTACCACGCGGATATGGAGGAGTATTTAAACGCCAAAATTCGCCTGTTCACAGAAGTGTTGGAGGAAGGTGGAACGGCGGTTCTAAACGCAGACAGCCCTGAATACGTTCGTTTACGCAAATCCTGCGAAGCACGAAAACTCAAAATTATATCTTATGGTGAAAAGGGAGATTTAAAGCTTGATCTTACAAAAGATTTTCCGCTAATTGGGCATTTTCAAAAGATGAATGCTCTGTGTGCGCTCGGATGTGTGATCGCCGAAGAAGGCGTTAATAAAGAAGATGCTATTCAAACTCTGAAAACTTTGAAATCCCCGCCAGGCCGTTTGCAACACATCACGAACAAAAATAAAAACCGCCACGCTTACGTTGATTACGCCCACACGCCCGACGCGCTGGAAAACGTGCTTAAAGAACTTCGAGAATACACAAAAGGCCGACTCATCTGTGTCTTCGGCTGTGGTGGTGATCGCGACAAAACCAAACGCCCCCTGATGGGGCAAATCGCCGATTTGCTCTGTGATATCGTGATTATTACTGATGACAATCCACGAAATGAAAATCCTGAGGATATCCGTGAACAGATTCGCAAAACCATGCAAGGCTTAAGCGAGGTTCATGTTATATCTAATAGGCGCGACGCGATCTGTCGTGCAACTCAAGTGTTAAATGAAGACGATATTTTGCTCGTAGCTGGCAAAGGCCACGAGCGCGTCCAGATTCTAGGGGCGAAAAAGACGGAGTTTGATGATTGTAAGGAAGTGGAAAAGGCTTTGTATGATCTAGGGTAAAAAGAGTAACGGGAATATTTATGATTAAAAATAACAGGTTTTACTGGTCACATCTCCAGACGAAAACCACAACTGTGCGCGTGCAGCCGCGTGTGTATGTGCCAACAGGAATCGTTTTTTCTGTTGGTAATATGATTGATCTGGGCACTGGCCGCCAAACCGTAATGCTCGACCCTGTGGAGCATCCAGAAGAAGTGTACCGCAAGCCCAAAAACGAAATCGCTGTCCCGTTTTGTATGGGCAGCATGGATTTCCTCTATACCTCACGCAAAAAACCAATCTTGAGCAATGTGAATAACTTGCTCTCCACACTCTACAAAAACACGGGAGTAGAGAGAATAGTTCTTGATGTTCTTGCCCCAGGTGATCTATTAGTTTTTGAACAGGAAAAAGAAGCCCTGAAAATTAATATGGTCGATTGCCTGCGTGTAGTGCGTGACCACGACCCACAGACAAGTGTAATAAGCCATGCTCTATAATTTACTCGCCGATAATGCGGCATTCTTTGATCTTTTCAGATCTGTAACCTTCCGCACAGGCGGTGCAATCGTCACTGCGCTTATCATCTGCTTCATCATTGCCATGCCAATGATAAACTGGCTAAAATCAAAACAAGCCGAAGGCCAGCCCATCCGCGACGACGGCCCAGAAACTCACCTGAAAAAAGCAGGAACGCCAACAATGGGCGGGCTGATGATTCTAGTGTCTGTCGTTATAAGCACGCTGATTTGGTCAGACCTTACCAACCCCTTTATATGGTACGCACTGCTTGTGATGCTGGGTTACGGCGCGATTGGTTTTGCGGATGATTACCTAAAGCTCACGAAACGCAACACAAAAGGCCTCCCCGGAAGGATCAAAATTTTAGGGCAAATCATTATTGGCGGCTTGGCAACATACGGAATAATGCACGCACTGCCCGAAGGTTTAAGCACCCATGTCGCCCCGCCATTCTTCAAAGATGTCTTGATCAACCTATCGTGGTTTTTCCTCCCCTGGAGCCTCATCGTCATCATCGGCGCATCAAACGCCGTAAATTTAACAGACGGCCTAGATGGTCTGGCGATCGTACCCGTCGCCATAGCAGCAGGCTGTTTCGGCCTCATCGCCTACCTTGTGGGGCGCGTCGATTATTCGGAATATCTCTATCTCTATCACGTCCCCGGAACGGCAGAACTGGCAATCATCTGCGGTGCACTCATTGGCGGCGCGATGGGCTTTTTGTGGTACAACGCCCCCCCCGCGGCAATCTTTATGGGCGATACAGGATCACTCGCTATGGGCGGATTACTGGGCGCAATGGCCGTCATGACCAAACACGAAATCGTCCTCGCCATCATCGGAGGATTATTCGTCCTTGAAACCGTATCTGTCATCATACAGGTCGCCTCCTTCAAGCTCACGGGGAAACGCGTTTTCGCCATGGCACCCTTGCATCACCATTTCGAAAAGAAAGGCTGGTCAGAGCCGAAAATCGTTATTCGCTTCTGGATTATAGCCGTAATTCTCGCTTTGGTTGGACTCGCAACGCTAAAATTGCGATAATGCGCTTCTGGCGAAACGATTCTGTGGGAACGGTATGAGCGCAATTAAAGATTTTGTAGAACTACTGGATAAAGCTGTCCTAGTCTATGGGCTAGGAAAATCAGGCGCAGCAACCGTAAAAGCCCTGTCCAAGGCAGGGGCGAATGTCGTAATTGGTGATGATGATCCAGACAACTTGAAAAAGTTCAAAACTTTCGAAATTTACGAAAATCAAAATCTCTCAAACTTCGCGTTCCTCGTTCTCTCGCCGGGTATTCCGCTCACGCATCCAGAACCACATGAGGTGGTCAAAAAAGCAAAAGAAGCAGGGGTTGAAATTATCTGCGATATTGAATTATTCATGCGCATTTACCCCAAAACCAAAACTATAGGGATCACAGGCACAAACGG
Organism: uncultured Micavibrio sp.; assembly: GCA_964352375.1. Taxonomy (GTDB): domain Bacteria; phylum Pseudomonadota; class Alphaproteobacteria; order Micavibrionales; family Micavibrionaceae; genus UBA1672. The sequence continues at coordinate 2,328 of CAYGSA010000014.1, read as the reverse complement.
AAAATCGACAACCAGTGCACTGGTCAATCACGTCATCAACGCCTGCGGCCTAAAAGCCAATCTTGCAGGTAATATTGGCAAAGCGGTATTTAATCTGAATATGACCAAGGCCCCAGATTGGCTTGTGCTTGAAATTTCGTCTTTCCAAATTGATCTTTGCCCGAAATTCCGTCCAGATATCAGCGTGATATTAAACATCACGCCCGATCATATTGATCGCCATGGCAGTATCGAGAACTATGCCGCTGTAAAAGCAAGACTCGCTGATGGCCGTGAAGACAGCTCTCACAACCGTGCTATTATTTGTACGGATGACGATTACACAAAAAAAATAGAACATCATGATCGCGTCTTCATCGAGGTGTCGACAACCAAATTATTGGAAAGCGGTGTCTGTGTCCAAGATGATATTCTCACCGAAGACGGTCACGACATTGGTGATTTATCAGAAATAAAAAGCCTTAAAGGCGGTCATAACGGACAAAACGCAGCCGCAGCCTTTGCTGCCGTCCGGAGCTGCGGCCTAGAGCAAGACAGAATCTGGGCAGCAATCCAAAGCTTCCCCGGTCTTAATCACCGGCAATTCCTTGTTCGTACTATCAATGGCGTAGGCTATATAAACGACAGCAAATCAACCAACGCCGCCGCCGCCGCCGTTGCACTGGGGTGCAATGAAAATGTCTACTGGATCGTTGGTGGTCGACGCAAAAAAACAGGCTTAGATGGGCTAGAGGAATTCTTCAGCCATATCAAACATGCCTTCGTGATTGGCGAGGCAACAGATGATTTCGCAGATTGGTTTGACAAATACGGTATCGAATATTCAAAATCTTTTACCCTCGAAAAAGCCGTCCGCGACGCGCACAAAATGGCGCAAGATAATCGCGGCCAACCAGGAGGGGCAGGGGTCGTGCTCCTCTCCCCCGCATGTGCCTCTATGGACCAATATGATTCATTCGAGCATCGAGGCGATGTTTTCTGCGAATTAGTAGAAGGTCTGGAAGAATAAATGGCCGCCGCCCTCACCCATAGCCATTTACGGAGCGCAGGATGAACACCTCACCCGCCCAGCCCCGTGCATTTTCGCGCACCGATCAATCTTTCCTTGGTGCATGGTGGTGGACGGTTGATAAATCAATTTTAGGCGGGGTTTTAACACTCATCGTCTTCGGCCTGGCCCTAGTCGCAAGCGCCAGCCCCGCCGTAGCCGACCGTATTGGCGCAAGTTCAGATTACATGTTCCTCAAAAAACACGTCATTTTCCTGATCCCCTCGATTGCGATTCTCTTCGGAGTATCTATGTTGCAACCGCGCACCGTATGGCGTTGCGCCAGCATTGTCTTCACCATCACGTGCATATTACTGCTCTCGGTTCTGATTTTCGGGGCAGAGATAAAGGGCGCGCGCCGCTGGATCAGTATCGCAGGCTTCTCCATCCAGCCCAGTGAGTTTCTAAAGCCTGCTTTTGCCGTCGTCGCAGCATGGCTCATAGCGCTGCACAAACGGTCCGCGGATAAAACAAAAACAACATCGCTCTTTCATGGCTACCACATAGCCATCAGCCTCTATGTTGTCATGATGATCTTGCTACTCATGCAACCTGATTTAGGCATGACAATTGTGCTTACCCTCGTTTTCGCCGTTCAAATATTCATTGCAGGGCTGCGTTTTCGATACCTTGCCATTTTGATATCAGTGGGCGCAGCGGGCATGACGCTGGCCTATGCAACTTTCCATCACGTCCAAAGCCGTATCGACAGATTTTTCAACCCCGATACAGGGGATACGTTCCAGGTTGATAAATCCCTCGATGCGATCCGTGCAGGGGGCTTCGTTGGTGTTGGGCCAGGGCAGGGCAACGAAAAAATAGGCCTTCCCGACGCACACGCTGATTTTATCTTCTCTGTCCTCGCCGAGGAAATGGGCTTGATTTTCTCCACGGCCTTGATTGGTATATTCCTGTTTATAATCCTGCGCGGATTTAAACGCCTTCAAGGTACACAAGATTTGTTCTCTGTGCTTGCCGCTGGCGGATTGCTCGCGATGTTTGGTTTCCAGTCACTTATTCATATTGGATCTGCAATTAACATCCTTCCCGCAAAAGGAATGACACTTCCTTTCGTCAGTTACGGTGGGTCATCAATACTGTCTATGGCACTCTCATTTGGAATTATTCTAGCTTTGACACGCCAGCGCACGCGTGGCTCCATCGCTCGCACCAGTGTCACCATGCGTTCTCCGAAAGAAAGAGCTTATGCCGAATAAAAACGATCCTAAATTCATCCTCATTAGCGCAGGCGGAACTGGCGGGCATATGTCACCCGCAGC
>CAYGSA010000013.1:6763-31891 GCA_964352375.1 uncultured Micavibrio sp. | reverse complement strand
TATCCCGATACATATTCCGCAAATAATAGCGATGCATCGCCGCAGGCATATTGGTGCAATCATCATTCCAATAGAGCAAATCAAACGGAAACGGCTCTTTACCCATCAGGTAATTATTGACCACGAATGACCAGATCAAATCATTTGAACGCATCAGGCTAAATGTCTTATGCAACTCCTTCCCCGACAAGACTCCCGCCTTATCCATCATCACATCCAGCGCATCCAACTGCTCGTCATCCAAGAAAAGATGCATATCCCCTGCATGTTCAAAATCGACCATCGTCGTCAAAAATGTTGCACTCTTAATGCGCGCCGCCTGTTTATGCTGCGCTAAATAAGCGCACGTAATCGCCAGCAGCGTTCCGCCAAGGCAATACCCAACAACATTGGTCTGCGTTTCACCGGTGATCGATTCAATTTGCGTAAGAGCATCCAAGACACCCTCATTCACATAATCTTCAAAGCTCTTCTGAGACAGCTTTTTATCAGGGTTCACCCAAGAAACAACAAAAACAGTATGGCCTTGCTGCACCGTCCATTCAACGTAAGATTTTTCAGCGCGCAAATCCAGAATGTAATATTTGTTAATCCATGGCGGAATAATCAAAAGCGGCGTTTTATGAACGTCTTTTGTTTGCGGTTCATATTGAATGAGCTGCAAAAGGTCATTTTGATAAACAACCTTACCGGGCGTCACCGCGATATTCTCGCCAAGCTTAAACGCATCATAATTCGTGGTCGAAATATTCAAACTTCCAGATCCACGCTCAAGGTCTTTTACCAGGTTTTCAAACCCCTTTACAAGGTTTTCTCCACCAGAGTTCAATGTCTCCTCAATCACCTCAGGGTTCGTCATCGCAAAATTCGTCGGCGACATCGCATCGGTAAATAATTTCGTCTGAAACCGCAATTTTTCCTTTTGCTTCTCAGTTAACCCATCAACATCAACAATACTGGCCTCCAATTGACGGCATGTCAAAAGGTAGGAGTTTTTGATAAAGCTAAACAGCGCACTGCTGTTCCACGCATCCCCTTTAAACCTTCGATCATCGCTTGCGGGCATCGCATTCGCTGGCTCCCCCATAAAGCTGTTTATGCTATTTTGCCATAGGTCTATCCAGTCTTGCGCAAAACTGACTTGAATTTCCATGAATTGCTCTGGATTCTGGGCGATTTTATCCAAATAATCCAGATAACTGTCACGGATATTCATGGGGTCAAAATTGGTCTCGCCCAAATCCAGACGTTCCAAAGATTTCTGAAAGAGAGGCTGCGCCTTTTGGTACGCTGCCATCAAAGCATGGCTAAGAGCAATAGGGTCAGGCAATGTGAAATCGTTGTCTTGCATAGGATTCTTTTGCGTTTGGGTCATAGGTCTAAAACAGTCTGGGGCTTGCATGAGAGATAAAATACAGCTATGACCTTTATCATTATTTGACCTAGCTTGAAAGGGGTTTGAACCAATGAGCGCACCATTTCGTATTGGGATTGCCGGATTAGGAACAGTCGGTGTCGGCGTTATTAAAGCGTTGCAAAAAAACGAAGCCCTGATTACCGCGCGTTCTGGTCGTCCCATTGAAATTGCCTGTGTCTCCGCCCGCAGCAAAAATAAAGATCGCGGTGTTGATGTTTCTGCATACAATTGGATAGATCACGCGCCCGACATGGCCAATGTTGAAGGCCTTGATGCCATCGTCGAAATGATTGGTGGGGCAGAAGGGGACGCCGCTGACCTCGTCAATGCTGCACTCGACAAAGGGATAAGTGTTGTTACCGCGAACAAGGCACTTTTGGCGCACCACGGGTACGATCTCGCGCTCAAAGCCGAAGGCAAAAACGCGTCACTCGCATATGAAGCCGCCGTAGCAGGCGGCATACCGATCATCAAAGCGATGCGCGAAGGTTTTGCAGCAAACAAATTCTCGGCTGTCTATGGAATTCTAAACGGAACATGTAACTACATCCTGACCATGATGCGTGAAACAGGCCGCGACTTCGAAGACATTCTGACGGAAGCACAAGAGCAAGGGTACGCCGAAGCCGACCCCGCATTTGACGTAGACGGTATCGACGCCGCCCACAAGCTCTGCCTGCTTACAGCTATCGCATTTGGCACAAAGCCAGATTTCGACGCCCTCAAAATAACAGGCATTCGCCATATCAACACAACAGACATCAATTACGCCACTGAATTTGGCTATCGCATCAAACTTCTGGGCATCGCCCGTGATGTAAACGGCCAAATCATGCAAATCCTCGAACCATGTCTCGTCCCTATCGGCTCACCCATGGGCATCATCGAAGACGTATATAACGCGGTTTACGTCGAGGGCGACTTCGTAGAAACGCCTCTGCTCACAGGAAAAGGCGCTGGCGAGGGGCCAACAGCATCCTCAGTCATGTCAGACATCATCGACCTTGCACGCGGATTCAAGGTGCCCACATTCGGCATTCCCGTCGCGAAACTCAAGCAAGCCGAGTGGATTGATCTGGGCCAAACAACAGCGCGCTATTACATCCGCCTCAGTGTTCTGGATCAGCCAGGCGTAGTCGCAGAAATCACCGCAATCCTGAAAGAGCTTGGCATTTCCATAGAAGGCATGGTACAACGCGCACGTGACCCGGGGCAACCTGTGCCAATCGTGATAACAACCCACGAAACAAAACAAAGCGCGATGGATATTGCCGCAAAACAAATTGAAAATCTTGCATCATGCACCGAAGCACCGTGCGTCATGCGGATAGAGGAATTATAGGAGAATTAACAATGCAAACACAAAAAGCAGAAGAAAATATGACCGAAGAAAACAATCTAATGGACAGAAACCTTGCAATGGAACTCGCGCGCGTCAGTGAAGCTGCAGCGCTCGCTGCATCAAAACTCGTTGGTCGAGGCGATAAAGTTGCCGCCGATCAGGTCGCCGTAGACGCCATGCGCTCCGCACTCAATACCCTCCACATCAAAGGCCGCGTGGTCATTGGTGAAGGCGAACGTGACGAAGCGCCCATGCTCTATATCGGTGAAGAAGTCGGCGACGGCAAAGGCCCCGAAATCGACATCGCTCTCGACCCACTTGAAGGAACAGACATCACCGCCGCCGGCGGATCAAACGCACTCGCCGTAATCGCAATGACAGACAAAGGCGGCTTCCTAAACGCACCGGATGTCTACATGGATAAAATCGCGGTTGGTCCGGGCGTAAACCCGAACGTTCTTGACCTCGACGCACCAATCGCAGATGTGCTGGCCAAAGTCGCAAAAGAAAAGGGCGGAAACATCGACGAGCTTATGGTCTGTATCCTAGACCGTCCGCGTCACGAACAGCTCATCAATGACGTCCGCGCATCAGGCGCACGTATCACACTCATAGGAGACGGAGATGTCAGTGCCGTGATCGCAACCACAGACCCAGACACAGGCATTGACCTTTATGTTGGTTCAGGCGGAGCGCCAGAGGGCGTACTCGCTGCCGCCGCGCTTCAGTGTATTGGTGGATCAATGCTCGGTCGCCTCACATTCCGCAACGATGATGAACGCGCCCGCGCTGATCGCTGGGGCATTACTGACTTGAACAAAATCTACACAACAGATGATCTCGCAAAGGGCGATAACGTTATGTTTGCTGCAACTGGCGTAACAGATGGCACAATGCTCCGCGGCGTAAGACGCTATCCGGGCGGCGCAAAAACATCCACAATCGTCATGCGCTCTAAATCAGGAACCGTCCGCCGCATTGAAGCAACACACAACCTACGCCGTAAAACGTGGGTGAAATCAATCTAAAAACATGATTCTCGCCCCTTTAACCGAAGAAACCGCCGTGCAACTGACAATGAATGAAAGCGGCGCGGCGATGCTTTTGTACAAAGGAAAGCTCAAATATACCTATGAATGGGTGCAATATGACGAGCAAAACCAGACCCTGCAGTTCATAACCGACGAGGGCGCAACCCAAGAACTCGGCATGAAAATTCACGAACCTTTTCATTCTTTCTTTCAAAAATCCAAAGAACTTGCTATAATCACTGTAAATGAACAAAAAATATGCGAAGAAATGATAAAAATAGATTTCATTCGTTTGGTTGAATAAGAAAGCGGAGTAAGAATATGGCGGTAACATCTCAAGAACTAGCACAAGCACTATCTGCGCTGGAGGATAAGGCCAGAAGAGATGTTCTGGAGCGCGCAGCGGATATTGTACGTGATAGACACATCAATAAATCACCGATCACAGATGATCAAATTCGTGGTTTATTTCCCGGAAAGTCAGATCAGGAAATTGCAGATGCGTCTCAAGGCTTACTAGACAGGGCCTATAATTTGAATGATGGAAATGTTCATGGCACAATTAATGAATTAATATCAACAAATGGCGCCTCGCTTCAACCAGCCGTTCAACAACAGCCCGCGCCAGCAGCAGGGCAACCTGAAATCACAACAGAGACATTGGAGCCTGCGGTCACGCCTGAACCCGAACCTGAACCTCAAACGAGCTCTGAAAACACCACCACAACCGTATCCTATGAAAACGTTGCAAAGCTTGAGGCTACGACAAAACTTATTGCATTAACCTCTGGTGGAAACATCACGGCAGAAACAATGTTGAAAGAGATTGCAGAAGGGACTGCCGCAGACTCAAACGCTTTGAAGACGGCCTTCACGGACATGGGCATGGACGCGGCGCAATCAAAGCAGGCAGCACAAGGAATATTAGATATCGCAGCCTCAGAGCATGGCGGAGATGTAAATAAAGCCATATCCGAACTCAATAGTCACGCTGATAATCCAGCCCTTGGAGGCATAATGACTGGAAATTCAACTCTAACAGATGAAGCGCCCGCGCAGCAAGAGGTCGTCCAGGGCGCGCCCGTTATAGGAAATACAAATTCCGAACCAGGCACGCAAGGCATGACCGTAGCCCAAATCTCACAGAGCTTGGGCAGTGTCCCCGCTGGCATGATCACCCGCGCACGGCTGGAGGGTTACGCGCAAAATGGTGTTCCCGAAGGCATAGCGAATATGATTGGCGTCACGCCCGCGGAAGGGCAGGCTATGGCGAAAGATGCCTTAGCGTTAACAGATTCTCGCTTTGACGGAGATGTCAAGGCGACAGTTGCATTTTTGAAAACTCAAGGGCAAGAGGCCGAATACGCAAACCTGACTGTAGCGCAACTGTCTGAAAAATTATCAACGCAACCAAACGTCGTCCAGCAAGCAGCATTAACAGCGCAAGAGCAGGGCGCAAACGACTCATCAGAAAAAATGACCAGGTTGATGGGGCTGTTCAATGATGAATCATTTTCAAGAGCCTTTCAATCGGGTGATTTTCTTCAAATGATAGAACAGTTTGTATCTGCCATAACGGGAAAACCGTTCTCAATGTCTAATGACTCAAACGCCTTTGCAGGCGTAACAACGCCAGACGGTACAAATGTTCCATCGGGAACACCAATGAGTAAAGGACAAGTTGTCGCAAATGCAAACAACGCGCCCAACGATCCTGAACAAGTCACAGACCAGCAGGTCGTTATGGGGATGCGCAGCTAATTTCTAATCAATAAAGTGCATCACTCACGCGAATCGCGTATTCTTAACGCATGACCAAAGTAATCACCGACCAATCCTTAAACAAGGCGCGCTGGGTTATAGCAGACGCATCACTTGATGACGTAGAGCGCATCGCCCGTAAACACGACATCCCCGAGATCGCCGCACGTTTAGTCGCACAGGCGGGCATCCCGTACGAAGAGGTTGGCGCGTTCCTCAATCCAACCCTCAAAAACGATTTCCCGGATCCATTCTCCCTCAAGGGAATGGGGGATATGGCCGAGGACGTCGCCATCGCCATAGAGCAGGGCAAGAAATTCGCCATATTCGGTGACTTTGACGTTGATGGTGCAACCAGCTCCGCCACGCTGCACAGATTTCTAAAAGGCTTAGGCACAGACGCACCAATCTATATCCCTGATCGTCTATCAGAGGGCTACGGCCCCAACATTGAGGCGCTGAAACAGCTGAAAAAGCAGGGGGCAGATATTCTGTTCATGCTCGATTGCGGCACCACCGCGTTTGATATCGTCAAGGCAGGCACAGAAATGGGCCTGCAAATCATCATCCTTGATCATCACGAGGCAGAGGAGCGCCTTCCTAAATGTTGGCACGTCATTAACCCGAAACGCCAGGATGACTCATCTGGCCTTGATATGCTCGCTGCGGTGGGGGTGACGTTCCTTGCTTGCGTCGCGGTCAATAACCGCCTGCGCGATCGCGGGTTCTTTGAAAATAGAGCCGAACCAAAGCTCATAAACTTACTCGATATTATCGCACTGGGCACGGTTTGTGACATGGTTCCCTTAACGTCCGCCAACCGTTTGTTCGTTCGCTTAGGGCTAGGCATGCCAACACAAAACATCGGAATGAACGCTCTGATGCAGGTTGCAGGCATAAACCCGCCCCTTGATACAGGCAATTGCGGATACGCCCTCGGACCACGCATTAACGCAGGCAGTCGCGTCCACCAAGCAGACCTCGGCGCAAAGCTCCTCTGCACCCAAGACCCCGAAGAGGCCATAAACATCGCATGGACGCTGAACGATTGTAACGATAAGCGCAAAGCCATCCAGCAAGACATGGAGCAACATGCCATCAAAATGGTCGAGGATGGCACCATGGAAAACGATGCTCTGATTCTTGTTGGTCACGAAGACTGGCACCCCGGCCTCAGCGGCCTTGTCGCAGGGCGCCTAAAAGAGCGCTTCGGCAAACCAGCTTGCGTCGTGACATACGCACACGACCTCTCTGGCAAAAAAGAGGGGCGCGGCTCTGGAAGATCCGTTGCGGGCGTTCACATCGCACAGGCCTTCATTGATGCCCGCATCTCTGGCATCATAGAAAAGGGTGGTGGCCACGCTATGGCTGGCGGCTTTACGGTTGCACCCGAAAAGGTTGAGGAATTAAGGGAATTCTTGATCAATCACGTTGAAAAACAAATGAACGGGCAGGAAACAATGGTAGAGACGCAAATTGATGGCGTCCTCACAGCGGGCGGGGTCACGGTTGACCTCGTCGAAACTCTACAAAACATCATCGGCCCTTTCGGCCAAGATCATCCCGAACCAACCTTTATGCTCGAAAATGTGCGCATCCATAAGGCCGATATTTTGGGAGGGTCACATATCAGGGTTATGATTTCAAACTGGGAAGGCGGCCCACGATTTAAGGCTATGGCGTTTAAATCGGTTGATACGCCGCTGGGGGATGCGCTCCTCACGGCAGAGGCAAAACAAATGCATGTCCTTGGACGCTTGCAAATCAATGAATGGCAAGGCCGCAAAACCGCAGAGATGCATATTACCGACGCCGCTTACGCAAAACATCAAGCAGTGGCCGGAGAATAGTTTTGCAATTTTTGAAAATCTTACGTATAAATCCTGAATGCAGATGAAAAGAACACAAAAACTAACGTCTTACTTGGCGCTGATCTCAGAGGTCAGTCATGTATTCTGCTGTGTTTTGCCAAGCATTTTTAGCATTTTAACAATGATGGTCGGACTTGGTATTCTGGGCGCTGTTCCGGTGGGCATGACACAATTTCATGACTTAATGCATGGCTGGGAAGTGCCTATCATGATTGCATCTGGTGCTATATTGCTTCTTGGTTGGGCGCTGCACATGATCAGTGAAAAGCTCGATTGTCGCTCTACTGGCTGTGAGCATGAGCCATGCACACCAAAAAAGAAAAAAACATCGCGTATACTAAAAATCGCCACTCTTCTATTCGTTATAAATGTTGGAGTTTATACATTCGTGCATATACCACAAAGCACGACCAGTACGGAAACGAGTGCGCACCATGAACATAATCATTAAGTTTTTAGTTTAACTTTATCTTTTACAATTCTGTAAAAACATGATTTTTGGCCTGTATGGCATGCCACGCCCGCCTGCACCGTAATCCAGATGCAATCCTGATCACAATCCGTGCGCATTTCAGTGACGCGCTGAGTATGACCGCTCGTCGCACCCTTATGCCAGAGCTCCTGGCGACTGCGAGAGTAATAATGTGCATCTCCTGTCTCAATGGTTTTATCCAACGCCTCACGGTTCATAAACGCAAACATAAGAACACCGCCCGTAAGTGCATCTGTCGTAATGCATGGAATAAGACCCTTATCGTCAAATTGCGGCGCAAATTCCAATGTTTCTTCCAACTCTTTCTTATCCATTGAGTTTCTCCTCAAACGCATCCCATAGCTGCGCCTCCAAACACACATTATCAAGAGCGTTAATCTGTTGCAGCCCCGTCGGAGACGTCACATTGATCTCCGTCAGATAGTCACCAATCACGTCAATGCCCGCAAACACCAAATTCCGCGATTTAAGCGTCGGCGCAATCGCGGCGCAAATCTCTTTTTCACGAGAGGTTAGCGTGGTCTTCTCCCCAATGCCACCTGCATCAAAATTCGCGCGCTCCTCCTTACCCTGAGGCACGCGCAAAACCGCACCCGCAGGCTCTCCATCAATCAGAATGATCCGCTTGTCACCAAGCTTTGCTTCTGGGATATACCCCTGTGCTATAATAGGCTCATTGTAAAATTGTTCAAACATTTCAAGCACAGAGCTTAAATTCTTACCATCTTCACCAATGTGGTAAATCTGTTCACCACCATTCCCGTATAGAGGTTTAAGAATAATATCGCCATGCGTCTCATAAAAACCTTTTAAAGCCAGTGTATCAGAGCTGATCAGCGTTGCAGGAATAAGATCAGGGAAATACGTCACAAGCAACTTCTCTGGCGCATTCCGAACCTCTGTCGGATCATTCAAAACCAGTGTCTTGCCCTTAAGGTGTTCAAGAAGATGCGTCGCCGTAATATATCGCATTGCAAAAGGCGGGTCTTGACGCATCAAGACGATATCAGCATCGAGAGCCAAATCACGAACCTCCATCGCGCCGAGCTTATAGTGATCGCCCTTTTTACGCTGAACGGTAACAGGATACCCCCGCGCCAAAACACGTCCATCTTCAAGGCTTAAATGAGGCGCCTGATAGTAAAATAACTCATACCCACGCCTCTGCGCTTCCAGCATCAAAACAAACGTAGAGTCCTTTTCAATCTTGATTGAGGCGATGTTATCCATCTGAACGGCGATTTTTAAGGTCATAAACTCAGCTTTCATTTGCTTTTCCTCCATTTTTATAATAGCTCTAGGGGCGAAAAGAAATAACAATTGAAATAAGACTGAATGAAATTTGAAGATTTAGGCCTAAGCCAACCGATTTTAGACGCAATTAAAGACTGTGGCTATGATACGCCCACACCAATACAGGAACAAGCGATACCTAATATTCTCATGGCACGCGATGTCGTTGGGCTTGCGCAAACGGGAACAGGAAAAACCGCTGGCTTCACACTTCCGATGATCGAAATCCTCGCAGACGGCCGCGCAAAGGCGCGCATGCCGCGCTCCCTCATTCTCTCACCCACCCGCGAATTGGCCGCGCAGATTGCCGAAAATTTCGACACATACGGCAAAAACTCAAAACTCACCAAAGCATTATTAGTCGGTGGATCATCTATGGGGGATCAAATTAAAATCCTCGATCGCGGCGCAGATGTCTTGATAGCAACACCAGGTCGCCTGATTGATTTGTTCGAACGCGGTAAAATTCTACTTACTGATATCAAGATTCTCGTCATTGATGAAGCAGATCGTATGCTCGATATGGGCTTCATCCCTGATATTGAGAAAATTTGCTCGCACTTGCCGCCGTTGCGCCAGACACTGCTGTTTTCGGCCACCATGGCACCAGAGATTAAAAAGCTAACTGAAAAATTCCTCAGCAACCCCAAAGAGGTCGCTGTAAGCCCCCCAGCCTCCACTGCAACAACAGTTGAGCAATTCCAGGTCAATGTACATCCAAAAGAAAAAAACGCCGTTTTAGAAAAACTAATCAGACAAGAAAACGTTGAAACTGCGTTTATCTTTTGTAACCGTAAGCGTGATGTCGATGCGCTTGATAAATGGCTGAGGAGTAAGGGGCATAAGTCCCGCGCACTGCACGGTGATATGGCTCAAGCCGCACGCACACAAACGCTAAAAGAATTTAAAGCCGGTGAAATACCGCTCCTTGTATGCAGTGACGTTGCCGCCCGCGGAATTGACGTGACTGCCGTCTCGCATGTGTTCAATTACGATGTTCCCGGCGCGCCAGATGATTATGTTCACCGCATTGGCCGCACAGGCCGCGCAGGTGAAACGGGCAGGGCATGGATGCTGGTCACAAAACATGAAGATAAACAACTCGATGCGGTCATAAAGCGCATCGGTCAAGAAATCGAAGTTATTTCTGTAAAGACGCAGGATGGCGAAACGCCTAAGCAAAAAAAGTCTGACAAGTCTTCAGAAAAACCAAAACCAAGATCGAAAAAGTCAGAGCCAAAACCTGAAAAACAACGCTCAGAATCAAAAAAGTCTGAACCTATCCCTTACGATAAGAATAAAAGGTCAAAGTCCAAAAAAGAAAACAAGGGCGACGACGGCGACACCTCCAGCGGTTTTGGAGATGAAATCCCTGCCTTCTTTAAATGATGATGTGCTCATATCCTATTGACTTTAGGCCATAAAAAGCCAACACTGGATATAAGAAAAATCAAACTTGCGTATCCTTCCTCATGACTTTAATAAAAAAAATACAACATATAGCATTGTGCTTATTCCTAAGCGTACCAGCCTATGCTCAAGTCTCTGACTCCCCCGTAGACCTTCAGGCAGATACACTCCAGCACGACGATGCAGGACAAAAAGTAACGGCGTCTGGAAACGTGATCCTTAAACAAGATGGTAAGATCGTTAAAGCTGACGAAATCGTCTACCTCCTGAATGAAGACAAAGTTATCGCCACTGGGAATGTTGAGTTTATTGATATCACAGGCGATAAACATGCCGCAAATCGTGTTGAATTCAGTAACGCCCTGAAGAATGGCTTTGTTGAAGGTTTGCAAACACTTCTTGTGGACGGCTCTCGCTTCACAGCCTCAAATGGAAAATATAAAGGCGGTATAAAAACCACAATGAAAGACGCAACATATTCGCCATGCGAGATGTGCGAAAGCGATCCTGAGCGCACCTTACTCTGGCAAATTCGTGCGTCGGAAGTCGAGCATAACAAAGAAAAGAAACGCGTATCATACCGCAATGCACGCTTTGAAATAAAAGGCGTTCCCATCATGTACTTGCCGTACTTCTCCCACCCCGATGGCAGCGTAAAACGAAAAAACGGTTTTTTAACCCCTTCTGCTGGTTTTTCGACGGATCAGGGGGTGTTCTTGGAGAACAGTTACTACTGGTCAATTGCGCAGGATAAAGACCTCACCGCAGGGCTGCGCGCTTACTCAGACGAAAGCCCGCTTGGCTTGCTGGAATACCGGCAACGTTGGGAAAATGCATCCCTGAAAGCCAATGGCAGCTTCACAATATCCGACAGAACAGACAGTACGGCCGGGCAAGATGTAGCAGAACGCAATGACGTACGCGGCAATTTAAAAGCAAAAGCACTCTGGGACATTAACAATAAATGGCGCAGCGGCCTAAAAATTGACGTAGCCTCCGACGATCAATATCTAAGACAATATGATTTTGATGAAGAAGATGTGCTTGAAAATGAACTGTATGTTGAACGCTTCTCTGGTCGAGATTACGCCGCTGCACGCCTCATAGCATTCCAAGATGTTCGTGTCGATTCAAATGCTGGTGCTGATGGTAACCTCCCTTTTGTTTTGCCTGAAATACAGGCAAAATTTATTGGTGCACCAGGCCAAATTCCAATGGTCGGAGGACGATGGGACATAGAAACATCGCTACTCGCCCTTGTCAGAAACAACGGAGGGCAGGATGTAAATCGTGCGCATGTTGGCCTTGGTTGGGAACGGCGCTTAATCTCAGACTATGGCTTAGTAACAAAACTGGATGCGAACCTTCAAGGAACGCTTTATCGGGTCAGTGACCGAACTGGAACTGAAGATGGATCTACTGAGTTGCGAAGCTTCGGCTACATCAATGCAGAAGCAAGCTACCCATTAGTAAAACAATTCTCGAAAGCACAAGCCATCATAGAGCCCGTTGCTTCTGTCACAGTTGCCCCGGATAAATCTGCAAACGACAATATTCCGAACGAGGATAGCTTAGATGTTCAAATCGGAACATTGAATATATTTGAACCTGATCGCTTTCCTGGCCTTGATGGTATAGAGGATCAGTCACACATTACGTATGGTCTACGTACAGGCGTGCATAGTTATGACGGATCATATGGTGAAATTTTCCTCGGCCAAAGTTACAGGTTAGAAGAAGACGACAACCCCTTTGCTCAAGGCTCTGGCTTAAATGACCAAAGCTCCGACGTGGTCGGACAAATTACGGGAAGCTACAGAGATGATTATACTTTGGATTACAGGTTCCAGCTGGATAATGCCGCGCTATCTTCGGTGCGTCATGAAGTTGATGCATCCATGAGCATTGCAAATTTGAAACTTTCTTCACGTTATCTTTACGCGGATGGATTGGAAGGGACTGATATCGAAGAGTCGCGTGAGCAAATTGTAAATGCTGCAAGCTACCATTTTGACGAAAATTGGAGCGTCTCTGGCTCTGCGCGCCATGACATTGGCCTGGACCCCGGCCTGCGGCAAGCCCATTTGGGGCTGGATTACACGGGGCAATGTGTGTCATGGTCGCTCGCCGCACAGCGTAACCTCACCAGTGCATCATCAGGCGACAACGGAACAGAGGTATTTCTGCGCATCAGTTTCAAAAACCTCGGTGAATTCGCCGCAAGCCAATAATTTCAAATAACAATCACTGTTTTATACCCCGCATAGCTAGTGTATACTCTGTTTTCATTTTATAACGTACAGCAAGGAAATACTTTTGGGTTTTGTCATCGACGATAGCATCCACATGTGGTTTATGCTCTTCCTAACGGGAGCGGCAATTTACGCCTTCGTGAGAGAAAAACTCCCCCTGGAAGTCACAAGCATAGCAATAATGACGGTCTTGCTGCTTTATGGGCAAGTATTCGCCCTCATGGATGAGGGGGGGCGCAATATGCTTAACCCTGACACACTTCTCTCGGGATTTGCAAATCCATCCCTAATCGCTGTACTCGCGCTCCTCGTGATGGGGCAAGCGATGATCTATACTGACTCACTGCGCTTTGTCACAAATATGCTGGTCATGGATAATCCAAAATTCGTGTGGATTTCGGTTCTGGCCATTCTCATCTTCGTCATGGTCCTCAGCGCATTTATGAACAACACCCCTTTGGTCATTATCGCTATCCCCATCATGCAAGTTCTCTTAAAAGGCCAAGGCATGCCCGCAAGCCGCATTATGATGCCCCTCAGCTTCATTGCCATATTAGGCGGCATGACAACACTTGTAGGCTCATCAACGAATTTGCTCGTCTCCAGTACATTACTAGAATTAGGCGAAAAGCCTCTCGAATTCTTTGATTTCTTCATCCCCGGTGCAATGCTTGCCGTTGTAGGTTTTGTCTATGTCCTGCTCGTATTACCAAGAAGTCTTCCTAACCGTGAATCGATCAAAGAACAACTCGTCGGAACAGAAACAGAATTCGTCGCAGAACTGGACATCACAGAAGACAGTAAGCTCATCGGCCAGCAATGCACGGAAGGAAAATTCGAAGCGCTGCCTGATATGAACGTAAAGCTGATCCAGCGCGGCGGTCATCTTATCCTTCCACCCTTCGAAGGCCATCAAATCATGAGTGGCGACATTCTGATCGTAGCCGCCACAAAGCAAACATTAGGTGAGCTCCTCACAAAATATCCAGGGTTCCTGTTGTCCGAAGAAGAAGCCGAAGTCATTGACGGGGATAAAGAAACAGAGGAAGAGAACAACAATTCAGACGGGCTTGAAACACGCGTTCTCGCAAAAATAATGATTACCCCTGCATCTCGTATGATTGATATGTCGATTGACCACATAGGGTTTCATAAACAGTTCGGCGCTATTGTTCTGGGAATTCAGCGCCGCGCGCGCGTTGTCCGTCGCAGGTTAGGCCGTATTCGCCTTGAAGCAGGAGATGTTCTGTTGGTTGCAGGAAAACATAGCCGCATCAATAGTCTCCGTCAAAACCCAGATTTCATCGTCCTGTCAGGCTCCAAACAAGACCTCCCTGTACCAGGTAAAGCGCCAATCGCGATCTCGATTTTCCTCCTAACAATCGGGTGCGCCGCAGCAGGCTTGCTGTCCATCCCTGCTGCGGCATTTGCAGGCGCTGCGGCAATGATCGGAACAGGTTGCCTCAATATTCGCCAAGCCACCCGCGCCATAGATCGTAAGATATTTTTACTTGTTGGCTCAATGCTTGCGCTCGGTGCCGCTTTACAAGTCACAGGTGGCGCAGATTTTATCGCAGGCTTGATTCTTCAAACACCATTCTCAGATTCACCACTTTTAATCGCAGCACTTCTTTTCATCATCGTTGCAATCACTACAAACATCCTCACCAACAATGCTTGCGCAATTCTATTCACTCCCATCGCCGTCAATATTGCCGCACAAATGCCAATACCCGAGACGTTAAATTTCGACATGACATATATTTTTGCCGTCACAGTTGTCTTCGCGGCAAACTGTTCATTCGCCTCACCTATTGGTTATCAGACAAATTTACTCGTCATGGGGCCAGGGCAATATAAATTCCGTGACTTTATCAAGGCTGGTATCCCCCTTGTAATCGTGATGTGGGTTACTTATATTTTAATTGCAAAATATTATTTCGGACTTTAATGAAACTAATTTTTAAAACACCATGAACATTCCAATATACGACCCACACGCAAGATACCGCCAGCGATCCGCAAAACGCATCGGAAATTTCCTTGCTGCTGCATTTGTGATTTCTGCAATATTCGGTGGAGGATTCTGGCTCGGCACAATCAGCGCACAACAAAACACATACATATTAGAGCAAGAAAAACGTGTATTGGCACAAGAGCAAGCACGCCTTCAAGATCAAATGACACAAATGCGCGCAGAGGCACAAACAGCGACAGTGCGCCTAGAACAGCTTCGAACAAATTACGAAGAACTTATATCAGACGGTCCTATGCAAGGGCTTGTTGAACTGCTGAAAAAGCAAATAGACAAAGGCGTAGACACAGGACGTTTAGAATCTGTGATATCCTCCGCTCGCCCGCCCCAAAATTGCAGTACGCCGCAAAATAAACGCTTTATCGTCAAGACACCCGTATTCAAAGGTCCCATAAGCAAAGCTTCTATCGCAGGCGGTAAAATAACTATATGGGCAGAGGGTGCATCCGCGCAAAGTGGGAATGGTGAAAAAGAAGCATGGTTCGACCCAAACCAGCCGATTAAAACAACAATAAAACGAGAAGGCAAAGATGTTGTTGTCAAAGAAGGCCTTCTCCCGTTCTATCATTCTGCCGTTTTAGGAGATAAAGAATACCGCCTTTCAATTGAAGCGGGAAATAAATCCTTTGCAAAAATATCCTATGATTATTGCGATTACCCGTAAGACCTAATTCAATAGATTTTTAAAGAGTGACGAGATTTGCGTTTCGATTTGAAGGTTCAGATCAACTGGGTCTTTTTGCCCCAACTCAGGGTTACGCCCACGCGCCGTCATCGTCATAAGCACCCGCCCAGCAAGATCACCATCCAGACGAATTTCGAAAAACTCATAATGGTAATTTTCCAAAGACTTTCTGATGATCTGCAGTCTTTCTGTTTCACCAGGAAAGAGGAGAGCAGAAACATGAGGCGGCAACTTGATAATACCCGAATTTTGGCTTTGTAAGATACCACCACTAACATTCACAGAATTTTCATCCATCTTAAGCGGAATAACCCCGCCAAGAAGGCCGGAAATAAAAATATCGTCAAACCCCGCATCTTTAAACAGTTGGGCAATATTAATGTCCTCTACAACCAAACTATTAACCTTAGAAAGCTCTCCGCTCTGCATAAGCGGTTTTTCTGTTTTGATTGACCCGCTATAGATTTTTAGAAATGCGGTGCCAAAAAAATTCCGCTGAGTATTGTAAGGATCAAAATTAATAAGGCCAGATTGAAAAATAAATGGTTTCAACGGAAATTTGAAACTAAACTGCAAATTCTTTGGTTTGAATTTTTCAGAATCATAAGAAAAAGCACCATTCAGTTGAGAAAAGCCAAGCGCTCCAAAGTCAAGCATACCATCTTTGATGTCCGTTTGCAGTTTTATTGAAAACACAGGAGTGTCCCAAAAACGAGATATAGAAAAACGACCGCTAACAGGAACATCAAAATGTGCACCGCGCAAAATAGAAGCTGTTGATAACGTATCTTCAAGTTTGAGCTCACCATTTATATTCATTAAGCCATCATCTGAAGAAAACGTGCCAATAAATTTAGGTTCAAACGCCTGAAAATCAATTGAAATATTGCCTTTTGTGGTAGATCCAAGCGTCCGTGTATTCACCATAACCTCAGGGGCCAGATCAGCAATCAGGGGAGGAGGGGGCGTAATGAGCTTAATCCCCTTAGTCTGTGCAAGGAACTCAAGAAACGAGCCAATATTGTGAGGGGTAAAGCGGACATCAGAAGCGTGCGTATCACGAACGATTTCATTATAGGCCGTCCATGGAATAGCGTTCTCGCCAAAAGTGGAGCCGTTCAGCGTGGCGCTACTTTTACCGTTATTATAAGTAACCTTACCCCGAACGCCCGCCAAAGGAAGGTCATTCCAAACCATAGAGCCAAGGTGAACATCTGCAGTATAACCATCAGAAGCACCTTCGTTATAAAGAATAGTGGCAGCACCGCGCCTTACTTTTAAATGAGGTAAAGTTAAAGAAAGCTGCTCCGCCTCAATTGTAAACATCCGATCAGTCGCTGAAACCGTCCCTGTAATTTTACTATGAAAAGACAAACGGCTTTGTTTCGAAAAAACTTTGCCAACAACATGAAAACTATCATCCGCATTGCGGCTAAATTGCAGCGCGTACTCAGCCTTAATGCCGCCAAAAACTGGAGAATTTACATTGGCACTCCCATCCTCAATCAAAATTGTCTTGGCAGGTAAATTTTTGAGGTTGGACAGCAATACATCATGGCTCGCCCACCCATCAAATGACGGTTCAACACCGCCCTCAATTGCGCCCGTAAGGTTCAAACCCTTAATATGAATACTACGCGCCTGTTCAGATTTAAAAAAGATTTGCGACAGCGAGAAATGAATGCTGATTTCATCAATCTTACTAAACCCATCTTTATCTAGCGTAATGCCACGCAATGTAATTTTCTCTGAGTCTGTCTTGATCTCCTTATAGGCAAAATCATCCAGCCCAAGAGTCTCGATGCCTTCAAGGAATTTACGCTCTACCTTCTCGGGAATTAGGAAATAATAGTAATAGCCGCCGGCAACAGCGCCCGAAACAAAAAAAGCAAAAACGAAAATGATGAAAACGTATTTCATGGATCCTAAACGTCGATATCTTGTGCAAACTCTGCGTTATCTTGAATAAAGCGGTAACGTGCCTCGGCATCTTTCCCCATAAGCTGCTGAACAAGATCATCCAACTTCGCTGTAGGGTTAATGGCTTCAAAGGGGTCAATAAGCTCGGCATCTTCGGCTGTAATGCCAAGCGCCGCCATTGCATCAGGCAGTGTAACACGTAATAATATCCGCGACCCAGGATCCATAGTTGTTTCTTTAAGCTGTTTCGCCGGCATCTCGCCTAGCCCTTTAAAGCGGCTCACCTCAACCTTACTTTTACCCTTGAAGGTGGTCTCCATAAGCTCGTTTTTATGCTCGTCATCTCGCGCATAAGAACTTAGCGTCCCACTCACCAAACGATAAAGCGGCGGTTGCGCAATATAAAGATGCCCTGACTCGATCAAAGGCTTCATTTGGCTGTAAAAGAACGTCACCAGCAACGCGGCAATATGCGCCCCGTCAACATCCGCATCCGTCATAATAATAACACGCTCATAGCGCAGCTTATCAAGGTTAAAATCAGCACCAGAACCACAGCCCAAAGCCAGCGTTAAATCCTGAATTTCCTGATTGGCACGGATTTTATCCTTCGTCGCGCTGACAACATTAAGAATTTTCCCGCGCAAGGGCAAAATCGCCTGCGTTTCACGGTTACGCCCCTGTTTAGCTGACCCTCCCGCGCTATCACCCTCAACAATAAACAGTTCAGTATCATCCGCAGCAGAGCGCGAACAATCGGCAAGTTTACCCGGAAGGCGAAGTTTCTTCGTCGCGCTTTTACGCGCCATATCGCGATTATCTTTTCGGCGTTGACGTTCCTCGGCTTTCTCGACAATCGCAGTCAAAAGCTTGGTGCTCGACGCAGGATCTTTCGACAGCCATAAATCAAAGGCATCTTTAATCGCAGTATCAACCCACCGTGTGACTTCGGTGTTGACCAACCTCTCCTTGGTTTGCCCTTGAAATTGCGGCTCACGAATAAAGACTGACAGCAAAATAGCAGCCCCAGAAACAACATCATCTGCGGTAATCATCGACGTTTTCTTAAGCCCCGTCATATCCCCATAGCCGCGCAAACCTTTGGAAAGAGCTGTCCGTAAACCACTTTCATGTGTCCCACCAAGCGGAGTAGGAACCGTATTACAATAAGAATGCGCAAACCCCTCACCATCTTCAGGCCAGTGAAGCGCGAATTCAACACGCCCTGCATCATCAGGCAGTTTTATATTCCCATGAAACGCAGTCTCTGTAAGGGCATCTCGATCCTTAAGTGTTATGTTAAGATAGTCTAATAAGCCATTGGGAAACTTGAAAACTGTTTCAGTTGGAATAGGTCCATCTGGATTAAGCAGAGCCTCCGCACATTTCCAACGAATCTCGACACCTGAATATAAAAAAGCCTTAGAGCGCAACATTTGAAACAACCATGCTGGCTTAAACCGAGCAGAACGGCCAAAAATTTCAGGGTCAGGATGAAATGTAACACTCGTCCCGCGGCGATTATGAACATCTCCCAAATCTTGCAATTTCGACGTTACCAAACCACGCGAGAAGGTTTGTTTATAAAGTTTCTTATCCCGCGCAACCTCGACACTCATCTCGTCTGATAGTGCATTTACAACAGAAACGCCAACCCCATGCAAACCACCAGATGTCTGGTATGCATCACTGCCAAATTTACCGCCTGAGTGAAGCGTGGTCATAATAACTTCTAATGTCGATTGCCCAGGATATTTCGGATGTTCCTCAACAGGAATGCCGCGACCATTATCGCGTATGGTCACAATATTACCTTCATCAAGGAAAAATTCTATCCAGTCAGCATGACCTGCAACGGCCTCATCCATAGAATTATCAAGAATTTCACCAACAAGGTGGTGATAAGCACGCTCATCCGTACCGCCAATATACATCCCTGGTCGTCGCCGAACTGGCTCCAACCCCTCTAAAACTTCAATATCTGCTGCGCTATATGATGACATGCATGTATCTTAATGCGTTTCGCTTGCGAAATAAATATGAAACAGTAAAGAAAACAAAATTAATAAACGCTGAGGCAAATGCGCCGCATTAAAACAAAACTTGTTTCTGGGGAAGCATCTGCGTTACAATGAATATCTTCACGTCAATAATCAGTCACACGAAAGGGAATGATTTTGTCACAGTTTCAAAAACTTGTAATTTTAGTTCTGTTCCTATGCTTAGCAACACCAACAGCAAGCTACGCAGAAGTACAAAATGACGTGTTCAAGCGTTTTAAAAAACCAATGCCTGAAATCAAGCTAATGAGCGACGAGGAATTTATCGCGGCAACAAAGCCTATATCGAAAATTCCTTATGGCGAAGATGTCTTGGCGTTTTCGATGCGCATAGATAAGACATGGGAGGAAAGCGCGGATGGAGGCCTTGGAAATGTATTGCTAAGTGAAAAGCTATTTCAGGATATCAGCTCATTTTACGGTAAACCTACAATAAGCGGACGCAGCAGAATCGAAGTTCAGGCCCTTAACATTGAAGGCACACTCACTGCGGAGCAATGGTACATAAAATATATCCTTGAAAGCGGTTTCACGACAGAAGGGTTGGTAACACATAGCGACAATAAGGTTGAATCACTGATGGTCTTTATGGATCGGGATTACTCCTATTACCTCAGGACGATGGTTTTAATAAATGGCTCGAAAGCCATTATGGTTCGCTACTATGTTCCTGTTTATTATATTCAGAAACAAGCGGCTATGCAGGCTCAAGTGCTCGCATCATTTAAATTAAAACATAAAAAACCTCGTGTGCTCGGCGAAATGGCATCATACCGCTTTCTAGACGTCGTAGAAGCCCAGTACCCCAAGATATGGAAGCTCTATCCAAAAGCAATGCGTACTGCAGACAGAATGGAAGCATCACTCGTAAATATTAAAGAAATCCCCGGTGGTGCAGGGCAATCAGCATCAGTGTCGACACAAGGAAAAGTGGATATCATTGTTTTATCATCATCGGTCAATCAATCTTTGGTTTCACAGGTTGATGAGTTTAAAAAATATATTGAAGGGACTGGAATGCTTGTGGGAGATAAAATAGAAACAAAAGAAGATTTCGCATACAATGACAGTATGGATTTTGGAATGACCGAAGTTTATAAAGGAGCAGGAAGCTCGAGTAACCTAAGTGAATATGAGCTTTGGTATAGCGTAATGGTTGGCGGTAATTACTATTATATGATGCTGCTGCTGACTCCGTCTCGCAACGAAGATTTCGGTAAATGGGCCGAAAATACGCAAAACTTCAAAATCATGGTAAGCCGTTTAACGCCAATGACGGGCGCGTTTCTGGAGCGGGACTAGCCCTTCCGTCTCAGCCTGAATAATACATATCAACTTCAACAGGGTGTGTCGTTGTTTCATAGCGCTCAATCTCACCTGTCTTCAGAGCAATAAACGAGTGTATAAGCTCTTTGCTAAACACATCCCCCTTCAAAAGGTAGGCATGGTCAGCCTTCAGAGCATCCAGCGCCTGACGCAAAGATGAGCAAACATTTGGAATATTGGCCGCAATATCTTGCGGCAAATCGTACAAATCACGATCCATCGCACTACCGGGATGAATTTTATTCTCAATACCATCAAGCCCCGCCATCAACATAGCCGCAAATGCCAGATAAGGGTTCGCAAGCGGGTCAGGGAAACGGATTTCAATGCGGCGCCCCTTTGGGGTGCTTACGTAAGGAATGCGACAAGCTGCCGATCTATTCTGTGCAGAATATGTCAATAAAACAGGCGCTTCATAACCCGGCACAAGGCGCTTATAACTATTTGTCGTCGGGTTCGTAAACGCATTCAAGCTGCGCGCATGTTTTAAAATACCGCCAATATAATACAGTGCTGTTTCTGATAAATCTGCATAATCGCTCCCTGCAAATAAAGGCTTCCCTGATTTCCAAATCGACTGATGCACATGCATTCCTGACCCATTATCGCCATTTATGGGTTTGGGCATAAATGTCGCACTTTTGCCATAGCTATTCGCGACGTTTAAAACGCAATACTTATAAAGCTGCACATTATCTGCAGACTCTAAAAGGCTCGCATATTTAATACCAAGCTCACATTGGCTAGCCGCCACTTCATGGTGATGCTTCTCGACAGAAACACCCATACTCTCTATAACCGTCAGCATTTCTGCGCGGATGTCAGAGAGACTATCGACGGGGCTATCAGGAAAATACCCGCCTTTTGCGGCAGGACGATGCCCCATATTGCCTGTCGGGTAATCACGACCTTTATTATAAGGGCCTTCCTCACTATCAAGCTGATAAGACACATGATTGCTCTCGGTGTGAACCTTAACGTCATCAAAAATAAAAAACTCTGGCTCTGGCCCAAAAAAAGCCATATCACCAATTTTAGAGTTTTTCAAAAACATTTGCGCCGCCTTCGCCACAGAGCGAGGATCAAGCGCATAGGCTTTATTCGTTTTCGGGTCATAAACATCACAAAAAATCTTAATCGTTTTCTGCGCCGCAAAAGGGTCATAGGTAACCCTTGAAATATCGGGTTTCAGCAACATATCCGACTCATTAATCGCCCGCCACCCTGATATAGATGATCCATCAAACGCGATCCCATTCACGATTAAATCTTTGTCCAGCGTGCTGATATGTTGCGCTGTATGGTGCCATTTTCCGCGAATATCCGTGAAATTAAAATCAATATACTGAACACTTTGTTCTTTGGTGTATTTAATAAGTTCAGCTGGCGTTTTAAAAGACAGAAGAGAATTGCTCACGGATAGACCTATTGCTATGGGTTAAACACATTTTTTTTGTAGCACGCGCCGCCAAAGCGAACAAGACATGAAATTGCGCTTGACGGTGAGGCCTAGTATATTATAGACAAGTGCAATCACACGGGTATAAGGTCAAATCTTATACTTAAATTTGCCTTAGTGGCGTCAAAACGTCAATATGGCGGTCGTAGCTCAGTTGGTAGAGCACTCGGTTGTGATCCGAGTCGTCGCGGGTTCGAATCCCGTCGATCGCCCCATTTTCCAGAGTTTGGGTATCTGCAAAATATTTAAAGCAAGCTCAAAAAAAGCCCACCCGCGTTTTGTATTTAAAATGTTCGCAAAGCGAACAGGGTTCGAATCCCGTCGATCGCCCCATTTAGGTTTTCTCAGTAAGCGCAGCGAACAATAGAAAAACTTATGTCTTGCGCAGCAAGACTGCTTAAGTATTGGGATATATAAAATTCTAATCAGCCCGCACAATCAAGCCCACCCGCGTTTAACTAAAACCCTTACAAAGCCAATAGGGGGAAGGGCTTCTGATTGTTTGGTTAAGGGGAATATTTAAGTCTTGGTTTTAAAAACTATTCAAATTCTAAGGATGAAAATTGCGCAGGCATAGAATAAGCATGTTGTTGAAAAGGAGCGGGTGTTCCAGCCAGCTCAGCTGTCTTGTGCGCATACCAACTTTGTGCCTCGGAGCAGTCCAAAAAAGCGTTATGCCCTGTATTAAACTTCTCAACATCTGCGCCAATCGCTGCGGCAAAACGCTTTTCTTTCTTCTTGCTATTAACCTCATCTGCGCTCCCCCTGATGACGAAAACTGGAATATGAGAGACAGCATCAGAAAATCCATCTTGCTTTTCTAATTGCTTGATGAGTTTTTTGCCGCATTGCCAAAACAACAGGCCTTGGCCATGATAAGGCAGATTTTGGCCATGCCCAATAGATCCATCATCTTTATGGATAAGAGGCTTTTTAACAAGAGCGCGTTCAAAATGTGTTGTGCCGACTTGATAATTAGGTAGCATTCCAGAATAAGCGCGTCGACTAAAATAATCATGATGTCTATTGCCTAAATGCGGGTTAAACATAAAAATAGCTTGATAGCCCATCGCGGCGAAGGCTTCCGCCTTCTGATCATCCGCCAGCGCAACAGAAAGATAATAAGCACTAATAGAATGAACAATCGCCGTTTTGGCAATACCTTCTTCTTCGGGCGCAAAGGGAGCAGTGAAATAGGCTTCAGTTCTGGCTTGTTCTGCATCCATAAAATCGAGGCTAGAGCCGGGGTCAACGACGTTGCGAAAAGTTGTCGCGTGGCCGCATCTTTGGGCAAACATATCTGTCGGTTTTTCATACCAATGAAGATCAGTTTTAAAGCCTTTTTGCCCGCGAACAAACACGTTCGGCCGACCATCAGGATAAGCGGCAAGAATATCCATAAGATTCCATCTTTCCAATCGGAAAACAGGTAATTAAATTACGAAACGACAATAGGAATATTAATGTAATTCTGTCAAACAATTTATAGCAGGTAATAGAAATCAAAACGAACACAGCCTATCAAAATAAAAAATCAGAACAAAACCCTTGGAATTCCCAAAAAATTCATGTAAAACCCGCTTTCAAGCTTAAATACGAGCTTAGTAACACTACACAAGCGGCTGTGGTGAAATTGGTAGACACGCCAGATTTAGGTTCTGGTGCTCTTTGAGCGTGGGGGTTCAAGTCCCTCCAGCCGCACCATCACCCAAATGATATATTAGGGTGCTTACAAAAGTAAGAAGACAAAAACAAAAAGATAGAAATAGAGTTATATCCCATGCAGATTAAACAGCTTAAAGAAGACGGCCTTAACCAAGAACTAGAAATCACTGTTGGCGCGGATGATATCGCGAAACGTGTCGATGAGCGCCTGACCGAAGTCAGTAAAACAGTCAAAATCCCCGGCTTCCGCCCTGGAAAAGTCCCCATGAAAATGATGAAACAAAAATATGGTCAAGCTGTTATGGGCGAAGTCCTTGAGGCCGCGGTCAACGAAACATCAGCCAAGGCGATGAAAGACAAAGACATCATTCCAGCGGTTCAGCCAAAAATAGAAGTAAAGTCTTTCGAAGACGGCAAAGACCTTGTTTACACAATGAACATCGAAGTTCTGCCAAAGATTAAAGTCAAAGATTACAAAGGCTTTAAATTGACCAAACAAGTCGCAAAAGCCGGCGATAAAGAAATCGACAAAGCACTTGAGCGCATTGCAGGCATGCGGAAATCAACAAAACCAATTGAAGGCAAACGCGCTACAAAAGAGGGCGATACTGTTCTGATGGATTTTGATGGTCGCACCGCAGACGATAATGTAAAACAACCCGGCATGGCCGCAGAAGGCCACAAGCTGGAACTCGGCTCTGGTCAATTTATTCCAGGTTTCGAAGAGCAACTGATTAACAAAAAAGCTGGCGACGAAGTGGCCGTCAAAGTAAAGTTTCCCGAGGAATACGGAGCAGCCGAACTTGCGGGCCGCGATGCGATTTTCGATGTCAAGATTCATGAGATCCATGAAGTCACCGAAGCCGCAATCGACGATGAATTCGCAAAAAGCCTTGGAATGGAAGACGTCGCCGCACTCCGCAAAGCCGTAGAAGAGCAATCTCAGCAAGAATTCGACAACCACAGCCGCATGAAATTGAAAAAAGAGTTACTAGACCAACTCGACGAAGCGCACACATTCGACATCCCGCAGGGCATGCACGAAATGGAGCTGAACAACATCATGCAGCAAGTCAAAATGGATAATCAGCAGCGCGGCGTCGATGCC
>CAYGSA010000013.1:0-6753 GCA_964352375.1 uncultured Micavibrio sp. | reverse complement strand
CGAGCCTTCAGATGAAGAAACGGCAGAGCTAAGCGATATCGCCGCACGCCGCGTTCGTCTTGGCCTCGTCCTTTCCGAAATTGGTAAGGAAAACAAGATCACTGTTGTCGATGCAGAGCTTCAAAAGGCTGTCATCACCGAAGCCCAGAAATATCCAGGTCAGGAAAAAGAAGTCTTCGATTACTTCGCGAAGAACCGTGACGCTCTTGAATCTCTCCGCGCACCAATCTACGAAGATAAGGTCGTTGACTTTATTCTTGAGCTTGCAGATGTGAAGGAAAAAGAAGTCAGCGTAGAAGACTTAACAGCCGACGAAGATCACGATCCGGAAACATGTACAAACCCTGATCATGATCACGGCAAGGATAAGAAAAAACCTGCCGCGAAAAAGAAGGCCTCAGCTAAAAAAGAGGGTGAAAAATCAGCAGAAAAAAAAGAACCTGCAAAAAAGAAGCCAGCTAAGAAAAAAGCCTCTTGAATTAGGCCATTGCTCTGTTTAGGCTCGGTGTTAGATAAAAACACTTAAGCAAAGAGTCCTAAATATGCATGATCGCGATCCAATTGACACTTATATGAACCACCTTGTCCCTACGGTAATTGAGCAAACAAACCGCGGGGAGCGAGCTTTTGACATATATTCACGTCTTTTGAAAGAGCGCATTATCTTTCTGACGGGGGAGGTCAATGACTATGTTGCCTCAGTAATTTGCGCGCAGCTTCTTTTCCTCGAATCAGAGAACCCGAACAAGGAAATTTCATTTTATATTAATTCTCCGGGCGGCGTCGTTACCTCAGGGCTTTCAATGTATGACACCATGCAATACATAAAGCCAAAGATTTCAACTGTATGCGTGGGGCAGGCGGCATCCATGGGGTCTTTCTTGCTGATGGCAGGCGAGCCTGGTATGCGCTATTCCCTCCCAAGCTCTCGCATCATGATCCACCAGCCTTCTGGCGGTGCGCGCGGGCAGGCAACAGACATCGAGATACAAGCCAATGAAATCTTGCGTTTACGCCGTTACCTGAATGAGGCTTACGTCAAACATACAGGCCAAAAACTAAAGGTTGTAGAAGAGGCAATGGAGCGTGATAACTTCATGAGCGCTCAAGAAGCAAAGAAATGGGGTTTGATCGACCATGTGGTTGAAAAAAAGCCAATTGACTCTGATGACGAAGAAAGTAAGAAAAAATAAACCTTTTTCAGGTTAAATACGAAGGTAAATATGTTATCATAAGGTAATATCATTAAAGCCTCGTAGATAAGGAAAGAGCGTTTATGTCCGACTCACCCAAAACACCACATGCTGTTTTACCTTTGCGTGATATCGTGGTCTTTCCACATATGATCGTCCCCCTTTTTGTCGGGCGCGAAAAATCGGTTCAGGCCCTTGAGCATGTCATGCACGCGGACAAGCAAATCGTGCTCGTTACGCAAAAGAAACCCTCAGAAGATGATCCTGGCCCAAAAGACCTCTATTCAGTCGGAACAATTGGAACAATCCTCCAACTCCTGAAATTACCGGATGGAACGGTAAAAGTGCTTGTCGAGGGCGGAAACCGCGTTAAAATATCCAATCTGACGGATGAAAAAGGCTTCATGGAAGGCGATATTACAGAAATCGTCGATACATCCGTTCATGACGACGAGTTGGAGGCGCTCGCGCGCACCGTCGTTGGGCAATTCGAGCAATACATAAAATTAAACAAGAAAATACCGCCAGAGGTCATCGTATCAATCAATCAAATCGATGATACGTCCAAAATGACAGATACAATCGCATCGCATCTGGCCCTTAAGATTGATCAGAAACAAGGCCTCCTGGAGCTGGCAACAACAGCGGAGCGTCTGGAAAAGATTTTCAGCTTTATGGAAGGTGAAATTGGTGTTCTTCAGGTTGAAAAACGTGTTCGCAGCCGCGTAAAACGCCAAATGGAAAAAACACAGCGCGAATATTATTTGAACGAACAGATGAAGGCGATTCAAAAAGAACTCGGCGAAGGTGAAAGCGGCCTCGATGAAATGGGCGAGCTGGATGAAAAAATAGAAAAGGCAAAATTGCCCAAAGAAGCACAAGAGCGCGCAAAGATTGAAATGAAAAAGCTTCGTCAGATGAGCCCGATGAGCGCAGAAGCCACAGTTGTTCGCAATTACCTCGACTGGATTCTGAGCGTACCATGGCACAAAAAATCTCGCGTTAAAAAAGACATAAAGGCCGCAAAATCTGTACTTGATAAAGATCATTTCGGCTTGGAAAAAGTCAAGGAACGTATTCTCGAATACCTCGCCGTGCAACAGCGCACGAATAAAGTAAAAGGCCCGATCTTATGTCTCGCTGGCCCACCAGGTGTAGGAAAAACATCACTTGGAAAATCAATCGCAAAGGCAACAAACCGTAATTTCGTGCGTATGTCTCTCGGCGGCGTGCGCGACGAAAGCGAAATTCGTGGCCACCGCCGCACCTACGTTGGCGCAATGCCTGGTAAGGTGATCCAAAGCATGAAAAAAGCCAAAACGGTTAATCCGCTTTTCTTGCTTGATGAAATCGACAAACTCGGCTCAGATTGGCGCGGCGATCCAAGCTCCGCTTTGCTAGAAGTCCTGGATCCAGAGCAAAACCACAATTTCCAAGATCATTATCTAGAGCTTGATTACGATCTCTCTGATGTGATGTTCGTGTGTACGGCGAATAACATTGCCAACATGCCGCGCCCATTGCTTGATCGCATGGAAATCATCCGCATTTCTGGCTATACGGAAGATGAAAAGCTGCAAATCGTAAAACGTCACTTGCTCAAAAAGCAAATCAAGGCTGCTGGCTTAAAATCAAAAGAATTCTCCATCAGTGACCCGGCCATCCGCGAACTTATCCGGTATTATACACGCGAAGCAGGTGTCAGAAACCTAGAGCGTGAACTGGCAAATCTATGCCGCAAAGCGATCAAAGAGATATTGATGAAGGGCAAAGAAAAAGTCACAATCACCCCGCGCAGCCTTGAAAAATACGCAGGCGTCAAGAATTTCCGCTATGGTGAAATTGAAGAACAAAATCGCGTCGGTGTTGTCAATGGCTTGGCCTACACAGAAAGCGGTGGTGATCTCCTCTCTATTGAAGCTGTAACGATGGAAGGCAAGGATTGCAAGGTCACAACAACCGGAAACATTAAGGAAGTGATGAGAGAATCTGTAACAGTCGCAGAAATGCTCACAAAATCACGCGCAGCCCAATATGGCCTTGAGTACGAAGTGCTAAAAGAAAAGCAGGTTCACGTCCATGTACCCGAAGGCGCAACCCCAAAAGACGGGCCATCAGCGGGCGCGGCAATGGTCACTGCAATTATTTCCGCTTTAACAGGAATCGAAATTCATCGCGATATTGCAATGACGGGCGAAGTAAACCTGCGTGGAAACGTCACGGCAATTGGTGGATTGAAGGAAAAATTATTGGCGGCCCTTCGGGGCGGTATCAAAAAGGTACTCATTCCCTCCGAAAACGAAAAAGACCTTGCCGACATTCCTAAAAATGTTCTTAAAAACTTAGAGATTGTGCCCGTTCGCACGATCGACGAAGTTCTTTCTCATGCGCTTTTAAGTGTACCAACACCCCTCGATCCCGAAAAAAGCGGCAAAATTGAAGAAATATCCTCAAAAACTGCGGAAAATAAGGGAGAAAGCGTGATTCACCATTGAGTCTTTCCCAAAAAAGGCCTAAAAAGGAATCACCGTAAATACCCTGAAAGTTGCGCTGGCTCTAAGTCTTGCATGATTTTCTCTTTGCGGGCAGTCTTTTACAGTATTCTGTTAAGGGCTGAATAGTAAACCCAATCTCAAAAGGAGAGAGTCTTATGAATAAACAAGACCTAGTATCGAAAGTTGCTGAATCAGCAGACATTTCAAAACAAAAAGCAGCATCTGCTGTTGACGCTGTTGTTGACGCAATTAAAAGCAGCCTGAAAAAAGGGGACGATGTTCGTCTCGTTGGTTTCGGCACATTCTCAATCACAGACCGCGCTGCAACAACGGGCCGGAACCCACGCACAGGTGAGCCGATTCCAATTGCTGCGAAAAAAGTTCCAAAATTCAAAGCTGGTAAAGAGTTGAAAGAAGCAGTGAACAAATAAGACTTGTTTCATGACAAAAAATTTATGCGGCCGCTCTTTATAATAGTGCGGCCGTTTTAACACAAGGGAAACTGCAAAGGTGCAATACTAAGAGATGACCAAGTAGCTTAATTTATCTAACTTTATGAGGTATTGAATTAAAAGGTTAATAAATTGATTTTATTAGCTTTAGGCCGCCTTAACCGCTAACACTCTTTACACAGCCATTTTATATTTCGTACGCTACTCATCAGCCAAATAATATGGCTAATGCAATCAAATCAACTCAAACCAGTGAAGTAACTCTGATACTAATAAAACTATGCGCCGTACGTCAGATGGTCGCGAATTTTATATTAAATAAGCTGCGATGTGTCAGTAAAATCTCCGAGAACATCAGCCACGGTATCTGCAAAGGCTAGCCCTGCTATGCCTTTTTCTTGAGCCTTTATGGCTGATTGTACAATACTTTCTGCTGACGCTTCAAGCTGGCTTTCTGTTCCTACAGAATTATCAAAAGCATTAAGCGCAATCAAAGCACTTTCAAATGAATAATCGCCATTCATAACATCTGCTTCGATAATATCTGCTATATCCAAGGCTTTTGCAACTCCTGTATCCATGATTGTAGATGTAGCATTTCTTGCAAAATCAATCAGCTTGGCTGTACCGATTTCCAGCGCATCTTCAATGGCTTCCGTTACAATACTAGCTGCTTTTGCATATATAGTATCGTATGCAGCATATGAATCTACAAAATGATCAAGAGCAATCTTGGCGGTTCCAATTTCAAGATTGTTAAATGTGCTAATGCTGCCAAAATGGACATCGCTTGCAATAATTTTAGCAAGATCCATAGCTCGGAGAGGTGCACTGGAGTCTGCAATTGTTGACATTGCATTCTTTGCGAAATGAGTGGAATTAAAACTATTGAGTTCTAATGCATTAGTTATCGAATTCATAATACTACTTGCAGCAGTTTCGTAAACACCTATGTGTATTGCGTTTTCACCAGCACTTTCGAAATTTTTAAGAGCGGTACTGGCTGTCCCAAAGTCGTCATCGCCATTATTGACATCGCTTGCTAAGATTTCAGCAATATCCATGGCCCTCATGACGCCCGTATCAGCAACAAGATGAGTTGCATTTAGAGCAAATCTAAGGCTACCGCTTGAACCAATTTCTAAAGCATCCTCGATAGATTCTGTTACTCGGCTTACAGCTGTTGCATACACATGAGTGTCTTTAGCCAAAGCATCCGGAAGACCTCTAAGTGCGAGTGTTGCGATATTATAGTTATCATCACCGTTACCAATATCGGCACTTATAACATCAGCAACGTCAAGCGCTCTTAGCAGGCCTGTGTTCTCAGCGGTTATCATCATACTTTGAGCTAAACCAAGGGTTTCAAGTTGGGGATATTCATTTACAGTCAGTGCATCTTCAACAGCTTCTGTGAGATGACTGACAGCTTTTGCATATAAATTTGAATTTGCGGCATAGGAATCTTCAAAATGATTTAAAGCTACCCAAGCTGAGCTTAGAACAGATCTTGAATATGCGGCTCCATCATTTATATCTGCAGATATAATTTCAACAAGGTCATTCGCTCTGGCGACGCCTGTAGATATGACAGCATATGTTGCGTACTCAGCAAAACGCGTACTGGCTATGCCCGTGCTTTGTTCCAGCACATCTTCAATAGATTCTGTAATATTGCTAATAGCGTCTGCATATGAATCTGCATTTACCGCATCTGCTTTATTTAGCAAGCTGATAGCTGTGTACGCAGAATTAAAACCATAGACAAATTGTTCGTCACCATTATGAATGTCTGCGTGAATAATTTGAGAAAGGTTCCAGGCTGTCACGTTTGTCGTTTTGGCTAATGAACGCGTGATAGAATCAGCTAGTAAAATTGTCGTCGGATATTCTGCAATTTCTAGAGCATCTTTAACTGCAACAGTCATAAGGCGCTGAGTATTATTCGTTAGAGTATTTTCTTCAGCGAGTAAGATTAATTCTTCCAGGCTACTTATTGCCTTCTCATAATTATCATCTCCATCGTTTATATCCGCAATCATCTCA
Source organism: uncultured Micavibrio sp. (assembly GCA_964352375.1). Taxonomy (GTDB): domain Bacteria; phylum Pseudomonadota; class Alphaproteobacteria; order Micavibrionales; family Micavibrionaceae; genus UBA1672. The sequence goes on along the minus strand of CAYGSA010000013.1, from coordinate 567 downwards.
CGCGCTAATTTATTTTCTAAATTTACAGTACTCATTATTATCTCTATTCCCTTCAATCAATTAACATAAAAATTATTCCATTATTAAGACTACAATATATATTTGAGATAATACAAGAAAAAAATAGAGTTATAAAATGAGCCTGCTCCTTTTATTGAATGGCTAGAGGGTTTGAAGCCACAATCTGCTAATATTTCATACTCTGGACAAAAAGCGCCTTATCTCTTAGCTGTCTACGAAGCCGTCCCAAAATGGCTCGGCTGTAGCGTAGATGACATGAAAACAGACTATTGTTATACACCTCAAGAACTATCCAAAGCTTTTTCAGACCACAGAGAACCAAAATCAGACGTGATTGAAAAAATTTTAAATCAATTAATACAAAGAGCACGAAGCGTTATCGAACATCACGAAAACAATCGATATAAAACCCAAAGCTCACATGACCAGAGCCCAGGATAATGAAAGGTTATTATAAAAGATGATTGAAAATGGTGGGTGATGACGGGATTGAACCGCCGACCTCCTCGGTGTAAACGAGATGCTCTCCCAGCTGAGCTAATCACC
>CAYGSA010000012.1:11143-33967 GCA_964352375.1 uncultured Micavibrio sp. | reverse complement strand
ACCTGAAAGTGCCCATGCGTGAAATATCTTTGAGCAATGGCGAGAGCCTGACGGTGTATGATACCTCCGGCCCCTATACGGATGAGAGCCAAACGCTGGATATTATGCGCGGCTTGCCGAAGACGCGCCTTGATTGGGTGATGGAGCGCGGGGACGTTGAACATGTTGAAGGGCGCGCCGTGAAGCCGATTGATAACGGATATAAGAACGAAGCGCAGATGAAGAACCGCAGCGTCAAGCATGAGAAGTTCCCTGCTTCGCCCGAAAAGCCGCTGAAGGCGAAAGACGGGCAAAATGTCACGCAGATGCATTATGCGCGTAAAGGCATTATCACGCCTGAGATGGAATATATTGCCATCCGCGAAAACCAAGCGCGTGAAGCCGTGCATGAAATGGCTAAAAAGGGCGATAGCGGTTTTGGCACGGATAAGAGCTTTGGCGCGAACGTGCCTGATTTCATCACGCCTGAATTTGTGCGCAAGGAAATCGCCGAAGGGCGCGCAATTATCCCCGCCAACATCAACCACACCGAGCTGGAGCCGATGATTATCGGCCGTAACTTCCTTGTGAAGATTAACGGGAATATCGGGAACAGCGCGGTGACGTCTTCGATTGGTGAAGAGGTTGATAAAATGGTGTGGGCGACGCGTTGGGGCGCGGATACGATTATGGATCTGTCCACGGGGAAAGATATTCACGATACGCGTGAGTGGATCTTGCGTAACTCCCCTGTTCCGATTGGCACTGTGCCGATTTATCAGGCATTAGAAAAGGTGAACGGCGTTGCTGAAGATCTGTCGTGGGACGTGTTCCGCGACACATTGATCGAGCAAGCCGAGCAAGGGGTGGATTATTTCACCATCCATGCAGGTGTGCGCCTGCCTTATATTCGCCTGACGAATGAGCGCGTGTGCGGGATTGTGTCGCGCGGCGGGTCGATTATGGCGAAATGGATGATGACGCATCACCGTGAGAGCTTCCTTTATACGCATTTCGAAGAGATCTGTGAGATTATGAAAGCGTATGATGTGTCGTTCTCGCTTGGTGATGGTTTGCGCCCGGGTGCGATTGCGGATGCGAATGACGCGGCGCAGTTTGCGGAACTTGAGACGCTTGGTGAGCTAACGAAAATCGCGTGGGAACATGATGTTCAGGTGATGATTGAAGGCCCCGGTCACGTGCCGATGAATTTGATCAAGGAAAATATGGACAAGCAGCTTGAGGAATGTCACGAAGCGCCGTTCTACACGCTCGGCCCGCTGACGACCGACATTGCGCCGGGATATGACCACATCACGTCGGGCATTGGCGCGGCGATGATTGGGTGGTTTGGCTGTGCGATGCTATGTTATGTGACACCGAAGGAGCATTTGGGATTGCCGAACCGCGATGATGTGAAATACGGGGTGATTACCTATAAAATTGCCGCGCATGCCGCGGATTTAGCGAAGGGGCATCCGGGGGCGCAGTTCCGCGACGATGCACTGTCGAAGGCACGTTTTGAATTCCGTTGGGACGACCAGTTTAATCTTGGCCTTGACCCTGACACGGCGCGCAGCATGCATGATGAAACCCTGCCCGCAGAAGGTGCAAAGCACGCGTCGTTCTGTTCTATGTGCGGGCCGAAATTTTGTAGCATGAAGATCACGCAAGATGTGCGCGATTATGTTGCCGCAAACCCGGAGCCGACTGACGCGGAAGAAGCGGCCTGATCATGAGCGAGAAAGACGCGCAGATTGATGCGCTGGTTTTGGGCGCGGCGAGTGATGAATGGCAGAAAACGGCGATGGTGATCGCGTCCGTTTTCGACCACCCTGATTTCAGCAAAGATGAGTGCTCCGCCCAAGAGGTGGCAGAACGGCTCTATATTCTGGTGGATAATGGGCAGTTGGATGTGCAGGGCAATATGCGGCGCTGGCGCGATAGTGAAGTGCGGGTTTTTGGGAGTTAAGCACTTAGAAACCTACAGCAGTTGACGAAGAGTAAATTGATTTCGAGCTTCTCAACCCCCCTAGAAAGCTTTTATCACTATCTTTCATCTGAATAGATCTGAAATCGATCACAGGCTTAATGCCATGATTTAAAATAAGACCATCACTTCCAGAGTAAAACAGATCTTTCATTTCCAATATATAGCTGTTGATCGTATTTTTAAATTCATCTTCAATACATGCACTGTGTAAAGAATATGCTAGGGCATCACAAATTTTTAATAAAGGCTCGTCAATATTATTTTTGGCCTGAAGTATAGCCTCAAAATTGAAAACTTTCATATCATCCGCATTGTGATGCCAACCAGAATTATATCGTAAGTTATTCCTAAGCCCATATTTATCATCGCGAACAGCACATAAATAATTTTTCATTCTGTTATAATCATGCCTCTTTTCTTCAAAAACTATTCTATCAACGGTAATACCTTTTTCGATGCAAAAACGACCAATTAACTCCATAAGATAAGCTGTATTTTTATTATAGTACCCACCGGGCCATTTTTTTAATTCCTCTCTATAATCCTCCCTATCTAACTGGGATTTATCAGATATTAAACCAAACGCTGTCACAGGAAGATTAGCAAAGTTTTTACAGCATCTAAGTTTTTTGGAATGATTTCTCATTTCCTTAAAATGTAGTCCTTTTTGTACTCGGCCCACTTCTTCTTTTGTCTCTATCACGCACATTTCTGCTTGATCAATATTATCTTGACTAACCAAGCATGCCCCAAAGAAAAATAAAGGACTTGCTCCTCTTGATATTTGCTGCTTTTCAATACCCTCATCACCGCTTTCATCAATATATAAAGTATAAGACATATAGAATCCTAGATTGTTGTTATTGAAGTTTAATTATATATTTGCAGAGCATCAGCTTAAAGATCAGAACACTTATGCAATGTGAATAACGGGGATAAAAGTTGAGCACACATAAAAAACCTCCGCCACACATTCAGCGCGGCGGAGATTGTTATTTGATATAGCCCTTAAAATTAAGCGGCGGCCTTCAGCGCCGAACCATTCGCCTGCAAGCTCACATCAATATTCCCGCGGGTGGCGTTTGAGTAGGGGCAGATTTGGTGGGCGAGGGTTACGAGCTTTTCGGCGTCGGCCTGTGATACGCCCGGTAATTCTGCATCTAATCTGACCGAGAGCGAGAACGCATCGTCGATTTTGTTTAAATCTACGCCTGCGTTGATTGTGACGCTGTCTGGCTTTAGGCCTTCTTTGGCCGCCATCGCCTTTACGGCCTGACCGAAGCATGCGGCGTAACCGCTGGCGAAGAGTTGCTCGGGGTTTGCGCCCGGGCCGTTTGATCCCGGAGGGGAGAGGTCAAGATCGATTTTTTTATCATCCGTTGAGACGTGGCCTTCGCGGCCAGCGGTGGCGGTTGCATTTGCGGTTACGAGAATGGTCATGTTTACTCTTTCTTGTGTGTGAGTGTGAGGCGCGTAGTGTAGTGCATTTTGTCCCTGTTAGAAACGGTTTTTGCTTTGCATGTTTTATTAAAGGCGGTATGTAAGTGCGCATGGACCTCCTCTTTGCATCACTTCCGTTTTTTACGTTTATCGCTATTGGCTCTATTACGCCGGGGCCGAATAATTTGATGCTGGCCGCCAGCGGGATGAATTACGGGTATCGGCGCACAATTCCGCATATGCTGGGGATTGCCGTGGGGTTTGCGCTGTTGCTGGTGCTGTGTATGCTTGGCGCGGGGGCGGTGTTTGAGGCGTTCCCTGCCCTTAAACTTGTCATGAAGGTGATTGCCACGGTGTTTATGACGTATCTGGCGTCTAAGATTTTTATGGCGGGGCGTGTGGAGCTGGAGGAGGATAAATCGAAGCCTTTGACATTCCTTCAAGGCGCGGCGTTTCAGTTTGTGAACCCGAAGAGCTGGGTTGTGGGCTTGCTGGCGGTGGCGACGATGCTGCCAGAGGGGGCGAGCACCGTTGAAAAGACCATCATTATTTTGATTACGATTGCCCTGACGAGCGCGGTGAGTATGAATACGTGGACGTTATCAGGCAAGGCGATGGCGCGCCTGTTCACGAAACGTAAATATCGCCGGATTGTGAATGCTATTCTTGCGCTTTTGTTGCTTGCGACAATCCCGATGATTGTTCTTTAGGCGCTCTTAGACTTTGCGAAAGGATCTAGGGGCGCTTGCAGGAGAGTTTCGAACGGGAAGTCGAGCTTTGACGCGCCGCCGAGTTCATGGAGTTCGATAATGCAGGCCGCGAGCGTTACTTCTCCACCGACTTTGCGCACAAGATCACCTGTAGCTTTCATTGTTCCGCCTGTTGCAAGAAGATCATCCATGATGACGACTTTCATGCCAGGCTGAATGAGGGATTTTTGAATTTCAACCGTGTCTGTGCCGTATTCGAGCGTGTATTCCTGCCCCACCACTTCGCCCGGGAGCTTGCCTTTTTTGCGTACCATGCCAAAGGGGAGGTTCAGTTTTTGCGCCACGGGCACGCCCGTCAGAAAACCGCGAGATTCTATGCCGAGGATAATGTCCGCGCCTGCGGCCTTGGATTTATCGGCGAGGTCATCCACCATGCCCGCCCAAATATCAGGCTTTTTCAAAAGGGATTGAATGTCATAAAAATTAATTCCTGCTTTTGGGAAGTTTGGAATGACATCGATATGATCAAGAAGTGACATTATAGTTTCCTTTTTAAAATATTTCTTTAAACACACATATAAGCTCTGTAAGGTGAGCCTAATGCAAACGGAGAAAAATGTATAGGCATGTTCAAGCGGCGGGTTCCACTCAATTTAATAGAAACAGCGAAGCAGTTTTTTTGGCCGTCTATGGGCTGGAAGCGCGTTTTGAGCTATCTCAAATATCGTATTTTACGTCTTTCTGATAATACGCATAATATAGCGCTTGGGCTCGCGATTGGTTTGGGCATTTCATTTACACCGCTTTTGGGGACGCATTTTATTCAGGCCGGCGCGGTGGCATTTATCTTTCGTGCGAATATTGCTGCGGCGATGATTGGTACGTTTGTTGGAAACCCCCTCACCTTTCCGTTTTTCTGGTGGGCAGGCATTAGTGCGGGCGGCTTTTTATTTGCTCTGTTTGGGCTGAGTGCAGATGCGAATATTCCTACAAAGCTTGATATGGATGCGCTGCGGGAGATTATCCTGACGCACCCTTGGGATTTGTTTTTGCCTTGGATGCTGGGTGGATATTTGCTGGCGCTTATGACTATTCCTGCGGGGTACTATGTTTATTTTAAGCTTATTAGCGCGGCGAAGATTGCTCGGGAAAAAGCTTTGGCGCGGCGACAGAAGGCGCGGGATGCTAAAATTAAAAAAGAGGCTGATCTGTGATTTTAGGCATTGGCACTGACCTTGTTGATATTAATCGCATTGCCGGGACATTAAAGACACACGGACAGCGTTTTAAAACTCGATGTTTTACGGCGTATGAGCAAAAGGCCGGTGGAGATAATGCGGCGTTTTTTGCCAAGAGGTTTGCGGCAAAAGAGGCGTGTGCCAAGGCGCTTGGGTGCGGCTTCGTGGATGGGATGAGCATGGCAGATATTGGCGTTGAAAGTAACTCCCACGGCGGGCCGTTTTTTGTTTTGAGCGGAAAGGCATTAGAACGTTTGGAGGATATGGGTGGGCGAGCCTATCTTTCTTTGAGTGACGAGCCACCTTATGCACAAGCCTTTGTTGTGATTGAAAAGGCGTTGTAAATAGGCGCTGGTAATATAGGTCATTTTGCTGTAAACCCCTTAAAGATATGTCAGAAAATACAGATAAAATTAATGTTGAGGCGAAATTAGAAAATTCGCAAAAAAAGCCCGTTCTTATTCAAAAAGGCGAGGTGAGCGAATTTCTGAAAACGGCTGTTTTTGCTATTATTATAGCGCTTTTTATTCGTTCGGTCTTTTTTGAACCTTTTAATATCCCCTCAGGATCTATGAAGCCGACTTTGCTGGTTGGAGACTATCTGTTTGTGAATAAACCCGCTTATGGGTATAGCAAGTATTCTTTCCCTCTCGGTATTGCGCCGATTGAGCAGCGTATTTGGCCTGCCGAGCCGCAGCGCGGAGATGTCATTGTTTTTGCCCTGCCGACCAATTCGAGCATTGATTATATTAAACGCATTGTTGCCTTGCCAGGGGAGACTGTTCAGGTTTTGAACGGACGACTATACATTAATGGCGCTTTGGTGCAGCGCGAGCTTGTGGCGCGTGTTGATATTACGAATGATCAGGGGCAAAGTCAGAAAATGACCGAATATATTGAGACCCTGCCCGGAAACGTCAAACACAATATTTATGAGGACTCAGACCGCGAGGCCTTGGATAATACCGATATCTATACCGTTCCAAATGGGCACTATTTTGTGATGGGGGATAACCGGGATAACTCACAAGATAGCCGCGTTGCCAGTGTTGTAGGCCCTGTTCCGTTTGAAAATATTATTGGACGAGCAGACTTTTTGTTTTTTTCCACGAATGGGTATGCGAACCTTCTGGAGCTTTGGAAATGGCCCTGGACGGTGCGCTATGATCGTTTGTTCATGGATATTGACCCCAAGCGCCCCAAAGCACAATAAGCCATGGTACGCTCTATTTCGGATTTAGAAGAAACCCTTAGATATTCATTCAACTGTCCTGATCTTCTGCGTGTGGCCTTGACACATTCCAGCCGTGGTGAAGCAAAAAATTATGAGCGTTTGGAATTTTTAGGTGATCGCGTTCTGGGTCTGGTCATTGCCGATCTTTTATTTCGCACTTTTCCTGATGAAAAAGAAGGTGACCTTGCTAAACGCCTCGCCTCGCTTGTGCAGGGGAAAACTTTGGCGCGGCTATCTTCGCGCATTTCACTGGGGGATTATATTTTATTTTCTGACGCAGAGGCCGCGTCAGGCGGGGCAGAAAATGCTCATATATTGGCGGATGTCTTTGAATCTATTCTTGGGGCGCTCTATGTGGATGGTGGCTTTGCACCTTGTCAAAAATTGATTGAAGAGCATTGGATAGATGTTTTGCACACCATGAAAGAGCCGCCTCAGCATCCGAAAACGGCTATTCAGGAATGGGCACAATCTAATGGTTTGCCTTTGCCAGCCTATGAGATTTCAGGGCAAAGCGGCCCTGATCATGCGCCTGTGTTTGAGATTCAGCTTATTGTTAAAGGGCATGAGCCTGTTATTGCTTCGGGGAAGTCGCGAGCCGAAGCTGAAAAAAATGCCGCGGTAAAATTTATGCGTGGTGTTGAATGAGCAAAAGATGTGGTTTTGTAAGTGTTATTGGCCTGCCGAATGCGGGTAAATCAACACTGGTTAATGCGATCGTCGGGACGAAGGTTTCGATTGTATCGCGAAAAACTCAAACGACGCGGGCGCGGCTGCTTGGGATTGCGCTGCATGAAGCGTCCCAGATCATTCTGATTGATACACCTGGTATTTTTAAGGCGAAAAAGACCTTGGAAAAAGCAATGGTCGGCGCGGCACTCTCTAGTTTTGAAGGAGCGGAGTGCATTGTGCATATGGTGGATGCCAGCATGCGTGATTGTATTGACCATAGTCAGATGATTATTGAGGCGCTTAAGGGGCAAAAAGCGGTTTTGGTTTTGAATAAAATTGATCAGATTGAAAAATCAAAGCTCTTGGAAATTGCGCAAACACTCAATGATGCATTTCCCTATGAGGCGACGTTTATGATTAGTGCGCTCAATGGTAAAGGCTTGTCCGATCTGATTGCTTATCTGTCCAAAGCTCTGCCCGAGGGAGAGTGGATGTATCCCGAAGATCAAATCTCCGATATTTCCATGCGCGTTTTGGCGGCAGAGATTACGCGTGAAAAGGTGTTTGATAAACTTCATCAGGAGTTGCCCTACTCTATTTACGTTGAAACGGAGGATTGGGAGCAATTTGATAATGGCGCACTTAAGATCTCGCAGATTGTCTATGTGCAAAAAGACAGCCAAAAGGGTATTGTTCTGGGTAGGGGTGGTGCTAAAATTAAAGCCATAGGTAAGGCCGCACGCGTGGAGCTTTCCGAAATGATGGAGTGCGACGTGCATTTGAAATTGTTTGTTCGCGTTCAAGAAAACTGGCCAGAGCGCCCAGAGTTTTATGAGGCCTTTGGTCTGGAGCCGCCGTTGACTGCGCGTTAATCTTCCAGCAGTGATGAGAGTTTGAGTGCGTAGCCCATGGAGCCTTTGATTTTGAGCTTGCCCGTCATGTAGGCCATGGTTGGATCTTGGGTGCCTTGGACGATTCCTTTCGCCATATCAAGTGAGCACACAAAGGTTGTTTCCGCGTCTTCGTTTTGGTCGTTTATAACGGGCGGGGTTTGGGTTCCGTCAATGAATACAATTCCATCATCGCCCAAATCAAATTTATAGCGTGCCCCCAATGAGGGAGCCATTGCCAGTTTTTCTTTTACTTTATTTTCAATATCATCGCGTGTCATGATAAAAGTATACACATGTTTTCCACAAAAATAAGAGGTAAAAAAAGAGTTTTTTCTGTTTATCCTTGAAAAAGATGCAACAATGATTGTGTTAAGTAACGAATCTTCCTTTTGCCTTCTCTGGCAAAAACTTTTTAAAATTTTTAAGGTATTGAAATGCTGCACCGTTTGTCCTCAACAACTGCGCTTAGCGCTTGTGTTTTTGGTTCACTTTTGTTTTCTGGCGTTGCCGGGGCAAACGACCCTGAACATTACTTCTACCCAAAAAACAAGTGGGTTGTTGAGCGCTCTGAAGGCGCTGAAAACAACGCGTTGCGTAGCTGCACGATCAGCAATACGCTTAATAACGGCTACAGCGTTCAGATTGCGGGTACATCGAATGGTTTTACGAACATTAACCTTGATCTAAAGCAAAATATTTTTGAAGCGGGTAAGCGTTATGAAGTTGTTTACCAGGTTCCTGGTGTTAAGAAAGAATTATTGCCGACGCGTGCTTTTCAGAAAAACCTTTTAGTTTCTGATTTACGTGACAAGACGGAATTTGTTCAGGCCATGCGTGAGAGCGGCGTTTTAGATATTCGTATTCACGAAAATGAATTTCGTATTTATATGACGGGTTTTGATGCGAAAATGCAGAGCTTCTCGCACTGTGTTGGTGAGTCACTTAATGTTGCGGAAGCGCCTGGCTTGCGGGGCAAGCCAAAGAATTCGTCTTCGTCAGCGCACAGAGCAACAACGGCTTTTAAAGCTCCACGCGGCTTTGCTTCAGAGAGGCCAGAACAGCGTGCGCGTTATACAGAACAACTTGAAGCAGAAATCAAGCAAGATAACCAATTGGATGATCGTTCAAGCGAAACCTTAAAGACTGAGGATAGCGAAAAGGCCATGCAGGTTGAGGCCGCTGTTGCGAAAAAGCCCTTCTATGAACCAAATATATCCAAGCATTCGGCAAATGTAGATTTTACACAGCCTGCCGAGCAAGATACGGCACGTGCTCTGAATACTATAAGGCCTGCGACTGGGTCATCGAAGACTGGCGCAGTTCAGGATGATTACTCGCGCTTGCAGGCTGATTTATCTGAGCTGCACAACGAAATTAAATATCTCAGAAATCAGAACAAAGCACTTGATGAAGAGCTTAAAACTGTTCTGAGTGAGGGTAAAGTAGAGAAGATTTCTGTTGCCACGGATAATTGGAATTTAGAGCGGGCAACGATGCGTTTTGAGGAGGCTGAGAGACAGTCTCTTAGGCTCGGACGACAGCTTAGTTCAGAACGTGCGCGTTGCGAGCTTGAGAAAAAGGATTTAGAGACCATGCTTTTTGATCCTCAGCTTACAAACCAAGGGCAGCTTGCAAAGTTATCCTCATTAGAAAAAAGCTTGGAGCAATCGCAACTAGAATTAAACAGGCAGCAGCGCCGCTATGAAGAGCGCATTAAGCTACTTGAAGACCAATTAAACGCTCAATAGTGGTGAAAGAATTTTACCCATAAGAAGCGTCTTTATAACTGCGTTTTTCACTCGTGTATTTTCTTTTGTGAAAGTATTTCATCACTCATGTACCACTAGAGTTTAGCTCGTGTTTTATTACTTTTCACTGCGTATCTGCGTTTTTACAGGCTGGGGTCACACCCAGCCTTTTTTTATAATGACGATACGATTAGGCAGCCTTTTAAGATGTTTCCGTCTTCAATATGCGGCCTGACGAGGCCGATGGATTTCAATTTTCCAAGATCTGGCTCGCACAGCTTGACAGCGCGATCATCCAAAATTCCGACACTGTTTGAAAAACCCATGAAACATTTTCCCGATGGTTTATGGCCGTTGAATTTTGCGGTATTTTTGGCGACCAAACGGAAGACGCGGTCAGTTGTCACATCATTATGTGTGTGGCGCAGCCTTGCGAGAGATATGACATTCATGTGGCTCTCGAAGCCCATGAGGCCGAGCAAATAATTCCCGCCGCGGTATCTTTTGTCATACATATCAGGCTGAATCATATAGAAGACGTGGCCGCTGCGGGCGAGATTTGCAAAATGGGGTTCGCGCTCCATGGTTTCAAGAAGATCACGCGCTCTGTACTGGCCGCGCTCGTTTTTATACCCTTCTGTGAAGTCTAAATCGTAATTTTCGTGCACAATGACATTGAGGGTGTAAATCGCCTCTAACATGCATTTTATGTCGAACAAAAACTGCGTATCGCCCACGTCATTATGCGCGATCAGGTGGATATATTTTTTGATGGGCTTTGCATGCGTCGGAAGCGCAAAAAAACAAAGAACACAAAAAAATAGCAACACACGAAGCATTAAAACTGTGCCTCTTTTAGCTCCATAAGTGTATCGCTGCCAGCCATGACCATTTTAAAACGGGCGTCGGCTTCAGGGAGCATACGAGCCATGAAGAATTGTGCGGTTTTGATTTTTGCGTCATAGAAATCCTGATCACCTTCGCCGCTTTTGACTTTTTCTTGCGCGGCCAGAACCATTTTACACCACATGAACGCCATTGCGACGAGAGCGAATTGACGTAGGTAATCGGCACTGGCGGCGCCTGCTTCGTCGGGATTCGCCATGCCTCTTTGTGCGACCATTGCGGTGGCTTGTTGCAGTTTCATGAAGGATTTTGCCATGGGGAAGATGAATTCACTTATCTCAGCGTTGCCTTGGTGCTCGTTGATGAAATCCTGTACAGGATGGAAGAAACGGCGGAGCAGACGTCCGAAGTTTTGCGGCATTTTGCGGCCGACAAGATCGAGCGCCTGAATGCCGTTTGTGCCTTCGTATATTTGGGCAATGCGCGCATCGCGTACATATTGCTCTACGCCCCATTCATGGATATAGCCATGTCCGCCATAAACCTGTACGGCTAGGTTTGCAACTTCCGACCCCATGTCGGTGAGGTAGGCTTTTAGGATTGGGGTCATTAGCGCAACGGTATCGTCGGCGCGCTGGCGTTCTTTTTCATCGGGGTGCTTTAACGCTATATCGGCATGCAGGCCTGTCCAATAGCTCATGGCGCGGGCGCCTTCGGTGAAGGCCTTTGATATCAGAAGCATACGGCGTACGTCTGGGTGTACGATGATTGGGTCAGCGGGTTTGTCCGGTTCTTTTGTACCTGTGAGGCTGCGCATTTGCAGGCGATCTTTGGCGTACATTAGTGCGTTCTGATACGCGACTTCGGCGATGCCGAGGCCTTGCATGGCTACGCCAAGGCGCGCATCGTTCATCATGGCAAACATAGCGCGCAGGCCCTTGTGCTTTTCCCCAACAAGCCAGCCTGTTGCGTCGTCGAAATTCATCACGGCCGTTGCATTGGCCTTTATGCCCATTTTATGCTCTAACGAGCCGCAGGTTACGGCGTTGCGGTTACCTAGGCTTCCATCTTCATTAGGGATAAATTTGGGCACGATAAATAGAGATATACCGCGCACGCCGTCCGGTGCATCTGGTAATTTCGCTAGTACCAAATGGACGATGTTTTCAGTCAAATCATGCTCACCTGCGGAGATAAAAATTTTGGTTCCTGTGATTTTGTGACTACCGTCTTTTTGTGGGTCGGCTTTGGTTTTGATGAGGCCTAAGTCTGTTCCGCAATGTGGCTCTGTAAGACACATCGTGCCAGACCATGCGCCCTCAACGATTTTTGGGATGTACATTTCTTGTAACTCTTTCGAGCCGAATTTATGGAGTGCCTCGTATGCTCCGTAAGATAAGCCCGGATACATGCCAAGAGACATATTTGCGGAGCTGATCATTTCCTTCATGCAGGTATTGATCAGTTGTGGCATGCCCATTCCGCCGTATTCAGGATCACATGCAAGACCACACCAGCCGTTTTCAGCAAAAGTTTCATATGCTTGTTTGAATCCTTTTGGCGTGCGTACATCTCCATTTTCAAGGGTACAGCCTTCTACGTCACCAGATTGATTAAGTGGGAAGAATATTTCCTCACATAATTTACCACCCTCCTCGATGATTTGATCGCCTAATTCGCTAGAGAATTCTTCATAGTCAGGCAGTTTTGAAAGCTCGTCCGCGTTTAGAACTTCGTTCATAATAAAACGGATATCGTCGATTGGTGGGCTGTAGACGGGCATAGAATCTCCTCTTGTATGTCACCATTATTATAGCAGACATTTGTTAAAAATCAGATGGCGTCGAGAGAAAATTTTATCTTTTCTTTTTACGGATGTTTTTCTCTATTGCCTGAATCATGAGGCCTGCTATGTCTTTGTCGGTGATTTCTTCAATGCCTTCTAGCCCAGGGGATGAGTTAATTTCCAAAACTTTCGGGCCGCTTTTAGATCGAATAATATCTACGCCTGCAACGGCCAGACCCATTGCTTTTGTTGCGTTGATTGCAATTTTACGCTCCTCTGAGGTGATACGTACGGCCGCTGCTGTGCCGCCTAGGTGGAGGTTTGCTCTAAATTCTCCCTTCGCGGCTTTGCGCATCATCGAGCCAACAACTTTGCCATCAACCACAAAACAACGTATATCTTCACCCCCCGCTTCTTTGATAAATTCCTGTACGAGGATATTTGCGTTTAGGCTTTTGAAGGCGTTGATTACACTTTCTGCGGCTTTGTTGGTTTCAGCCAGAACTACGCCTCGGCCCTGTGTGCCTTCCAAAAGTTTCACAACAAGGGGGGCGTGATCGACCATACTGATGATTTCTTTAGTGTCTACGGGCGAGTTCGCAAAGCCTGTTGTTGGCATAGGGATACTTTTACTTGATAGCTCTTGAAGTGAGCGCAGCTTATCTCTTGATTTTGTGATGGATACCGCGCTGTTCAGGCAATATGCCCCCACTGCTGCAAATTGACGTGTGATGGCGCAGCCATAAAATGTCATCGCTGGCTTGATCCTTGGTATTACGGCATCAATATCATCAAGAAGTTCTCCGCCGCGGTAATGCACTTCGGGGTTGGCGGAGCTGATATTCATATAGCATTGCGAGATATTTACAAAACGCATCTCGTGACCGCGCTCTTCTCCCGCCTCGATGAGACGCCTGTTTGAATAAAGGTCTGGGTTGCTTGCAAGGAGGAGGATTTTCAAGCCGCCACGTTTTTGGGGCGCGACATTATAATGTTTGATGGCCTCTTCCTCTTGCATATCACCTAGACAAAAAGACGCGTCAGGGTCAATCAATGTTCGGCCTGCCATGGCTTCGCGGCCGATCAGCATTCGATAGCCCATTGCATCGCGGTTTGTAAGCGTAATTTCTACGTCCCAGCTTTCATCGCCTAATGTTATTGGCGTGCGAATAACAAGGCGGCGTTCTTTATCACCACTCGAGCTTTTGACCGCACGTTGATCAACGACAAGACCGCGGCAGCTTTGGATGATTTTACGATTACCCTGCACAGGATGAATGTCAAAATGCGCGTATTTTTTCCCATCTTCCTCAAAAGTATGAATATTATAAGCATGCAAGGATGATGTCTTTGCGCCTGAGTCTACGCGTGCCTTTATGGCAGGCAACCCCAGCTCGGGGAGTGCACACCACTCTTCTTTTCCTATGACAACTTTTTTCATGTTTTTTCCTTTTTTGTTGCGCATAAGATCGTTCAGATTTCAGGTTTCGTCAAACTGTATTTTTATGATGGGGGTGTGGATAAAGAAATTTTTTTATTTTATGTGATAGCGCAAAATGGAAGAGCCTGATATGGTGTTTTTATTAAATAAATTTTAAAAAATACGTGTACAATCAGTACCTTAGGTATAATTGTGCATTTATTGTGCATTTTAAGACTTGGAGGATTAAATGAGTTGGACTGATGACCGCGTATCTCTTTTGACTAAGCTTTGGGGTGAAGGGCATACCGCCGCTGAAATTGCCAAGAAACTTGGGGGAGTTAGTCGTAACGCTGTTATCGGGAAGGCGCACCGTCTTAAATTATCAAACCGTGTTTCCCCTATTCAGCAGAATAATAAAGTCACTCCTAAGCCTGCCGCGAATAAGAATGAAAAAGTTTCTAAAGTTGTCGAGAAGGCAAAAGTCGCGCGCGTCAAGAAGCCGGTTGCTGCGCCTGTCCAACATATACAGCACGATCCAATTGAAAACAGGGATGATCTTTATTCGTTGATGGATCTTCAACCGCGTATGTGTCGTTGGCCTTGTGGTGATCCACGAGAAGATGAGTTTGGTTTCTGCGGTCATGACTCAATGGCAGGTTTGCCGTATTGCGCTGAGCACGCGAAAATGGCTTATCAGGCCGCGACGCGGAATCGTATCTTTAAGAAGGATCCTGCCCCTGTTGTTGCTTCGGATGAGAAGAAAAAAGCAGCTGGTTAAGAGTTTGTATTATTGCTCTGCGCATACATTTGTTTTGTAGGTACAGCATAGGATGTTTCCTAAGTTGGAGATGCCCCTTAAAAATGTTTTTGTGCTAACCCCACTTACTGATATTGGTGCGCATGTTTTAACTATGGGAGTCCATTCAACTGGCCTGCATATCAGTTCTGCACCATTGAAATTTGTTGATGGGTTCCCGTCTGGT
Source organism: uncultured Micavibrio sp. (assembly GCA_964352375.1). GTDB lineage: Bacteria > Pseudomonadota > Alphaproteobacteria > Micavibrionales > Micavibrionaceae > UBA1672. The sequence goes on along the minus strand of CAYGSA010000012.1, from coordinate 19,022 downwards.
TCGTCGCCTATCGCGTATGCGGCCTGCCCAGGGGGACATACGTTTCGTCCTGATGCAGGTGTCGATGTTGTGACCTCGCCACCACCGAGAAATGCAGGGTCCAAGCAATTTGAGGCGGGATTTAAATTTACGACGCCCCCCTCACAATAGCCTAAAGACGCCTCCGTTTGTATGTCTACGACTAGGTCGCCCTTTAAGTGCATCTTGTGTGTAGGGACTTCCACACCAACACCCACGTTACCTAAATTAACATCGTAATAAATCACATTAGGGTCAGCTATAGATGTTTTCCAATATTGTCTGAACGTACGGGCTCTATATTGAACGATATCATCGCTATAGTCACCACCAGCACCTTCATTCCGGATTGCGGTTACGAAAATAGCATCATTAAAATCGCAATTTTCAATTTCTGTATCTGTTCCGGGTGGCGCGCCGCTTGGGGGGCCAGGGAAGGGTGCACCAACAGTGCCGTCAAGACGCGTTACATTACAATTATCTATTCTCTGGCCTGCTGGTGTATAACCGCCTCTTCCATTATCCCCATGTGACAATGTTACATAGTGCGCGGTTCTTTGAGGGTTAATCACTGTATTCCCATTTTCGTCAATGACTGCGATTGCGCCCAAATCACTATCCACTGGCTTGGTCACACTATAGCGCGTTGTATTTGTCATTACTTCTGTTACAGCATAGGTCAAGAGCCTGTTGTAGCCATCCTTACCATGAATCTCTCTGTAGGGTGTTGTTAGGCCGCCGTTGGTTAGCATTGCGAGGTTTGCTAGCGTACGGAAGGGCATGACGCCGATCAGGACAACATCGTTATTCCCACTTTGATCTCTATCGTCGCTTGAATTTTGTGTACATTCAATGTTTGGGGTGCGCATGTTTATACAAGATTCTGGATCATAGAGCGGGAAGGATGTATCCATAGGGTCATAATTTCGACAATTTGCAATACCATACAGGGCATCTCCGGGGCCAAGCGTGGGGTCAGCGGGACAAGGGTATACGCCAAACCGCCCGTAATATTCTGCTAGAGCTTCGTCTGTAATGGATAGGTTTTCTATTGTTTTTGTTCTTTGTATATTTTTTGCATAGTTTTCAAGGAAAGCGGCGATCAGGAGCATTAAGCTGCCCGATATCATGATTACGACGGCCAGTTCAATGAACGTAAATCCCTGATTTTTTCGTATATTTTTAAACATTTTTTACCTTAGTTTTCTATTGGTGTGCACTCGCAATTCGACCATGTATCAAATAAATTTTGATTTTTAATCTTGCTGCAAAACTGTTGAGTTGGATCACCGCAAGCACAGCCGGACCCAGGCGGGTTACCGAAATCAGTTGATGTGTCTGATGGGCTTTGGCTCGATGTCCATTTACAGCCATTGCAGTCTGTCTTCCCTGGTATTAGTGTCCATAGAGATTTATCTGTCACATGATTCCCCGTTGTACAATCTCTTGGAGCACTATAGACTCGGCCTAAGCCCGCTAGGCCAGATGGGCACGGTAAGCTCACTTCTATTGGGCTTGTATTACATACACATGTGGGACCCGTAAACGTGTTAGACGCAGTTGTACTATAGCTGCCCGGATCAGGTAACCCGCCCGACGTTGTTCCCGGACAAATCCAGTCATATAGCCTAATTTCTGTTATTCCTATTTCAGCTGTGTTTAGTGGGCTGGGTGATATCCAGCTATTGGTGTCATTACTTCCAGGGCAATCGTCCCTCTCCACCCGAGGGCCTTTCGCTGCGCATGCGCACTGTGATGTGTCTATGATCGGGGCCACAGACGTATCACGAACAAGGTTTCCACTGCCATCGCATTTCGTGGCGTATGTTGTGATTACGTCCCCCGTTAGGCCCGTTGTTGCGGGTGCGGGCGGTGTAATGCCATTCACTTCGTCGTAATATTTGTTACATGATTTTGTTTCAGTTTCTGTGCCCGCCTCACATCCACAAAAGAGATATAAATCATCAAAAATTGTAGCCCATCTGTGCGTTGTCTGGGGACAGGTATGTTTCTGTATACGAAGTCGATATCCAGAAGCCGTAGAAGAATTACAGGATATTCCAGAGTCAAAAAAGGCCCGGTAATCCTCTCTGCACCAACAATTATGATTGTCTTTATTATTTTGAGGGTCAGCACCCGTAAAGCTGTTGTCTGCTTTCCAGTTTGTCCCTGAATTTGTTAAATTTCTTATAAAATTGTGGTTTGAGGTGAAGGGATCGGCACGATCCTTTATCCGATGTGAACTCAACTTGCTCCACGTTCCATTTTCACACCTAAATGCGTCCCTTACAAGGCCTAGCGGCGATGTCACAACATCTGAACATTGTCTGTCATCCCTCGGTTTAGCGTTGGTGACATTTATATAATCGTTTATTTTGGGTGTTACATCAGTTTTGGCCTGAGTATAGTTTATAATTCCCGTAGATGAATTTGTATTGTTATTAAGTGCTGTTTGAACTAAATTTAATACTTCCGTTATAACAATCGTGTCTGTTACATTGGATTGAAACATCCTGCACTCCCCAGAATATTCGAGTATATTTGTACCGGACGCGCTATCTGGTAACGTTATATTTTCACCACAGAATTTGTTAGTAGGCAGTGCGCTGCATCGATCTTCCGGCTCAGCGTCGCATGTAATACTTCCGTCGGTTTCAATAGCACTAATAAAACTGTTATTTTTGCATGATAGGAAAATTTCATCCTCACATTTTGGTATTTTGTTTTCGATGCCTGTTAGGTATTTCCCCACAGGGCAACTTATACCATGACCAGCGTTCTCTTTTAATATTCCGTAATCAGGGTCACCTACAATACTAGATGGGTTAACAAGAACCAAATCACCTGCAAGCAGGCTGGGTGTGAAGCAGTCATTGGCAACGTTCGTCACATCTTTTTCGCATAACATGTCCACAAGGAAGCTAGAATCGCTCTTAGCGACCCCTGAAGATGAGCCAATATTTTTTACGGCGAAATGATCTGTTGTTGAAATGTCTGTTGAATTTAAGGCTCCCAAAGCAATGCTATTTGTGTCTTTTAAATAAATATTTCTACTTGCTGCATCAGTTTTTTTCCATTCTGTTGGTTGTGAACCATCGAAAAATGCGACCCGATCATCAAAGCCGTTCGCAATCTCCCCGACAGTAAAAATAGCATCTGAGTCACAGTTTTCTTGCTCTGCGGTTGATCCTTGTGAACATGGGATTTGTGCTGTCGATGCTACGTAAGCCCCAGCTTTGTTCGCTCCGTGCGAAATAACAGCATAGTGCGCTGTGTTTGGATTTGTAATTGCTGATTGTGTTAAATCAGATGATTTTGCAATGCCCACAGCGCCGCCATTTACGTTGTATGTTGCGGAATCCGTGAGATCCAGTGTTACTGCATATGTAAATTTTGTGTTGTAGCCATCGTAGGCTTCGTCTTCTAAAAGGTTGAGGTCTTTGAATGGCAATGTCCCAACAACAACAAGCTTACCGCCATTCGGACTGGCATACGCGCACAAGCCCGTGCCTGGTGAACATGTTCCTGCTGCGGGGGGAGAGATATGGCAATCCGTGACTTCAAAACCATAGCGATTTGCGCCCCTGACAGCTGTTGTTCGCGCTGGACACGGATAACGACCAAAACTGGCATTAAAGCCACCTAATTCTGTAATAATTGCGTCTTTATGTCTTTCTGTTTTTGTCCAATCCGCGTTTTGTCTAAAATCTTTATACATTGCAATTGTCGGAATAAGGAGGAGACCTATGATGATCATCCCTATTGCAATTTCTATTAGCGTAAAGCCTGACTGGTTTTTTATTTTTAGTTTGGTATTGCGCATATAAAATCTCCTGATGAGTCTATTCCAGTAACCACTTCTCCGGTTATAAGACATTTTGATGGTTTAAGAACCCCAGTATCCAGTGTAAGTGATTTATCTAAAATTGAGTTACCCGCTTTATCTTTGGGTGAAGAACAATGTACGCGTACGCCTGTTCCTGCGTGAGTTGGTGAAGCGTTAATTCCCATTACTACCTGGCTTCCATGAAGAAGATTCGATGCGTCACATTTCATTTGAGGCATATTCTTTGTAATGAATTGCGGCTGAAAACAATTTGTTGCATCATCACAAACGTTAGGTGTTTTTAATTTTCCGCCGTCCTCAAAACATTCCGTTCCTGAATAGCACGGAAGTGTTGATCCGCTTCCTACTGATGAATCTCTTGTCTCTACTCTTATATCTCCAGCCACATGGAGTGCTTCTAAGGGTGCCTCTGTTCCTATTCCTATCTTTGAGTATTTCGTAATGGCAAATCTATTATTTGCTCCACCAGCTATTGGGTTGTCTTCATGCTCAAACCACGTGGAAATAGGATATGATGTTTGGGCATCCGTAATATCATCGTAAAATTCTGTACCCGTTACGCGCGAGAACACTCCAGCAGTATCGTTTACAAAAAATACATCATCGAAGTCACAGTTTTCGCTTTCATAGCCATCTGAGGCTGTCCCACATGCAGAAACTTTGACTCCATCTTTTGTGAAGGCGCCAACAGCCGAGCTTCCTGTTGAAAATAAAAATATTTCAGCGCCTGTTGCAGCAGGCACCACTGTTCGACTAGCGTCCAACGTTACCATTCTTACGCCCTGAACATTGTTTGCCGGGTCAACGTCTGTATTTAAAAACGGGACAGCGTATATAATTTTGTTGCCCCACATATCCAGAGCGATTTCAGGGTGGGTATTAACATCCGCATATGGCACTGCGCCAATGATGACAGCATCCGCAATGATATTGCTTGTGCGGCATACGCCACCATTTGCGTTTGTCTCCCATAACGGATTAGAGCAATCTGGGAAATTATTAATGTTAGAACAATTTGCAGAAACACCGCTGAGCGCATTGTCTTGGTCGAGTAGTAGCCCTGCTGGACAGGGGTAGGCTCCGCTGGTATTTGCGTAAAATTTGTTAATACTATCCTTTGCTTCACCAAGTGTACCTATCGTTCTTGTGAAGCTTTCTCTTTCGTTATCGTGCTGCACTATTCGCAATATAGGTACGAATATCAGGCCGACCACAATGAGCAAAATTGATATCTCTATAAGAGAAAAACCTCTTTCACTGTTTATTTGGTTTAAAATAGTAGTTTCTTCATAACGTTTCATAGTAATTACTCAAAAATGCATGCAAAAATTTCATTTAATTATTGTATCATATAATATGTTAACAGTTAATGAAAAAGTTTATGTTAATTTTATTATCATTTTATCTATTTGATTAGTCTGTTTAGCCAATAACTTTTAAATCAACAGCTTCACGGCCTTTATCGACGATTTTTAATGTCACCTTAACGCGCTGCCCTGCTTCGAGATAATCAAGTTCTAGGCTGTCTAGCAGCGTTTTATGAATGAAAACGTCTTTCATGCCATCATCAGGGATTATAAACCCAAAGCCTTTTTCAGGTTTATACCATTTTACTAGGCCGCCCATTGTGATTGTGCCTGTTTCATCGTCGACTTCTGGCACAGTGCTCATTGTGCCTTTGTCTAAAACTTCGACAACTTCGCGGATTTGATGGCCTTTATCGCCATTATAGACCTTACACATCATAACAGCGCCTTCACCGATAGAGTGTAGGCCGATTTGTTGCAATGTTGTTATGTGCAGAAATGCATCAAAACTTTCGTCTTCGGGCACGACAAAGCCAAAGCCTTTTGCACCGTTGAACCATTTTAAATGCATCTTAACGAGGGAGAGTTCCTCTTCAGGGGGGAGATTATTCCGAACGCTATCTTGAACCATGAAAAACGCCTTTACTTAAGTAGAATTACTATAAAAAAAATAGATCTTATTGGCCAGAACGGCCTAGGAATTTTTATATTGCCTTATTTTTGCTTATAAATCTAGCCTCTTTATGTCTTTCACTTTCATATAGATGCAAAATACATTCCTATGGTATAATAAGACATGACTGATACTCCTTCCTATCCATGGCTTGACCATTACCCTGAAAATATTGACTGGAATTTGCAGATTAAGGACAAGCCTGTCTTTACAATGCTGCAGGAAACGGCTGAAAAATACCCCAATGCGCCTGCTTTTGACTTTTTGGGCAAGATGTATAATTGGGGTGAAATTTACAGCCTTGCACGGAAAATGGCGAAGGGATTGCAGGATTTAGGGTTTGGTAAAGACCAGAATATTGGCGTGTTTTTACCGAATTGCCCTTACTTTGTTATTGCATACTATGGAATTCTGATGAGCGGCGCGAGCGTTGTTAATCTTAACCCGCTTTATGCGGATGATGAGCTATCGCATTTGATTGAGGACAGCGAACTGGACTTGATTATCTCCGTCGATTTAGACATGCTGCACGAGAAAATGATGAAGATGCTGTCAGGTACGCGTTTAAGGCGTGTTGTGGTTTGTTCCTTTACTGATGTTTTACCGTTTCCGAAAAATATGCTGTTCCCGATCTTTAAACGCAAAGATATGGCAAAGATAGAGCCGAGCGAGCGTTTGATTGCCTTTGATGATTTGGTTGATAACGACGGCGATTATGAAGAGCCAATTATAGACCCCGCAAATGATTTGGCCGTGATTCAATTTACGGGTGGCACGACGGGCTTGCCGAAGGGGGCGATGCTGTCCCACCAAAATGTCTATGCGAACACGATGCAATGCAAGGCGTGGTTTCATGATGTTAAGGAAGGCGAAGGTAAGATGCTGGGCGTGCTCCCGTTCTTTCATGTGTTTGCGATGACGGCGGTGATGAATTTTTCTGTGGCGAACGCGCTGGAGATTATTGCACTGCCGCGGTTTGATCTGGAAGATTCTTTGAAACTTATCGCGAAAAAGAAACCGACGTTCTTCCCTGCTGTTCCCGCGATTTATAGCGCGATTAACGCCTCGCCGCTCAGGGATAAATATGATCTCTCGTCGTTGCGGTTTTGTTTATCGGGCGGCGCGCCGTTGCCTGTTGAGGTAAAGCGCAAGTTTGAGGAAAAAACGGGATGCATCGTGATTGAAGGATACGGCCTGAGTGAAAGCTCTCCTGTTGCCAGTGCAAACCCAGTTGAGGGCGAGAATAAAGCCGGCTCTATTGGGTTGCCCTTCCCGCAAACGGTGATCGAAATTATTGACGCGGACGATAAGAAAACCCCGATTGCGCGCGGGGAACGCGGGGAGCTGTGTATCAGTGGCCCGCAAGTGATGATGGGCTATTGGAACAAACCCGATGCCAGCGCCGATTGTTTACGCGATAATGGTCGCGGTGGTGTGCGCCTGCATACAGGTGATGTCGCGATTATCGATGAACAGGGATATGTGTTTATCGTGGATCGGCTGAAAGATATGATTATCACCAACGGGTATAATGTATATCCACGCAACGTTGAGGAGGCGATTTACAAACATCCGAATGTTGAGGAATGCATTGTTGCGGGTTTGCCCGATGAGAACCGCGGGGAGATTGTGAAGGCCTGGATTAAGCTCAAGGACGGGCGGGAGCTTTCGGTGGAGGACTTGAAGACGTTTTTGGAAGATAAGATTTCACCAATGGAAATTCCCAAACGCATTGAATTCCGTGCGGAAGAGTTGCCCAAGACGATGATCGGGAAGCTTAGTCGTAAGGATGTTATTGCGCAGGAGTTGTCGTGAGGTCATCCCGACGGAGCATAGCGACGAGGGATCTTTGATGCTAGCGACTTAGTCAGATTTCTCCGCTATGCGTTCGAAATGACATGTCTTATCTGAGGTTTTCTAAATCTAGCTCGTACATATATTCAGTATCGCGCGTGCCGTCGGGCCAGTCGATTTCTTCTGTGCCGATGAATTTAAAGCCATGTTTTATCATTGCCGGTTTTGAGGGTTCATTGC
>CAYGSA010000012.1:0-11133 GCA_964352375.1 uncultured Micavibrio sp. | reverse complement strand
ATAGACAGTTTTTTCCATTGTTTATGATTTATCGCAAAATCTATTCGAGCTTTGTAAAAAAGTTCTGAATAGCCTTTGCCGCGATATTCGGGTTCAATGAAGCTCATTGCCATGACACCTGTTTGGCCTGATTGGTCTTCGCGCCAAGTGAATACGGCAGTAATTCCAATTAGTTTACTTGCATCAAATAAGCCAAAAACCGCTTTACCCTTTCCATCAAGATTTTGAAGCCAATTCTCTTTGGGCTGATTTTTTGTTTCTGCAGGATCGGCAAGGAAATTTCCTGTATGCATCTTCACTGCTCGAATTCGGATTTCTCGTAAATCTTGCCAATCCTCTGGCTTCAGCTTTCGGATCGTAACCTTACCCACGCAAAACACCACCACACTTATCCGCGACTGCGCCGATGACGTTTACCATGATCTCTTCGAGTTGGTCTTCGCTGAGGGTGGCGTCTAGGGGCTGTATTGTCACTGAGAGCGCGAGGGATTTGTGCCCTTCTTCGATGCCTTTGCCCTTATACACGTCAAACACTTCGGCACTTGCGATCAGTTTTTTGTCGGCTGATTTTGCGGCGCGGACAAGATCACCCGATGTTACCTCGTCTTTTACGACGAAGGCGAAATCCTTGACGACGGGCTGGAACGGTGAGAGTTTCAATAGCGGTTTTGCCGTTCCTTTTTTGCGCGCGGCGGGGATGTTTTCGAGGAATACTTCAAAACCAACCATCGGCGTTTTGATGTCCATTTCTTCCAAGATGCCCGGGTGGATTTCACCGAATTGTGCAATCACGTTTTTACCAAGGCGGAGCGAGCCGGAGCGGCCGGGGTGGAAATAATCAGATGCATCGGTTGCGATTTGTGCGTTGCCTGCGGGCGCGCCGCATGCCTCGAGGACACGCAGGGCATCGGCCTTTGCATCATATGCATCAACGGCGCGTTCGGAGCCTGCCCAGTGGCGGGCGGTTTTGTTTCCTGCGCGCAGGCCCGATGCGATGAAGGCTTGGCCATCTGGCTGCGCGGATTGGAATACTGGCCCAACCTCACAGAGCGCGACATCGGCGAAACCGCGGTCGGCGTTGCGTTGCGCGGCCTGAATAAGGTTTGGCAAGATTGCGGGGCGCATTTGATCAAGCTCGCTGCTGATTGGATTGCTGAGCGTCAGCGCGGCGTTGTCGTTTGACCCGAACGCGCTTGCGAGTTCCTTTGGCATGAATGACCATGTTACGCATTCGCTCAGGCCTGCGGCCGCCATTGCTGCGCGTGCTTGGCGGGAGTTTTTGAGGTTTTGCGTTTCGGTCACAGACGGCGCGCCGAAATCATGAACAGATACGGGGTCGATATGTTCAAAGCCATGCAAGCGCACGATTTCCTCGACCAGATCAGGTTTGCCTTCAATGTCACCGCGCCATGATGGCGGCGTGACTTTTGCGCCTTCGACTGTGAAGCCTAGGTTTTCGAGATATTTGATTTGCTGCGCTTCGGGGATGTTTACGCCGCAGAGTTTTTCTGTGAAGGCAGGGTCGAAATCGATAGTGCGTTTCCATTCGGGTTCGTCGCCTGCCTTGACGGTTTCGCTGATTTCTGTGGCTTCGCTGCCGCAAAGCTCCAAGATGAGGCGTGTTGCCATTTCTAGGCCAATGCCTGTAAATTCAGGATCAATGCCGCGTTCGAAACGGTAGCGTGCATCGCTGGTTATGCCCAGATCACGCCCAGCGCGGGCAATGCGCATGGGGTCGAAATATGCAGATTCAAGGAAGACGTTTGTGGTGTTTTCATCAACCGATGTGGACACGCCGCCGACAATTCCGCCAAATCCGATGAGGCCTGAGCTGTCGGTGATGCTCACCATGTTTGGAATGGCTTCGTAGCTTTTGTCATTAAGTGCGTCGATTTTCTCTCCGCCCTTTGTGGTGGAAACAACGATATCGCCCTGCACTTTATCTGCGTCGTAAACGTGCAGCGGGCGCGATTGATCCATGGTCATTAGGTTTGTGATATCAACCAGAACACTAATTGGGCGCAAGCCAATGGCCTTAAGCTGGTTTTGCAACCACGCAGGGGACGGGCCATTTTTGATGTTCTTAATCAGGCGGCCATAGAAAACTTTACAGCCATCTGTGTCTTCGATTTTTACGTCGATGGGGGATTTGAATGTGCCCTGCTCCGCGCTCTCGTTTTGGCTTTTAAGCGTTCCAAGACCAGCGGCGGCAAGGTCGCGGGCGATGCCGCGCACGCCTGTGCAATCTGCGCGGTTTGGCGTGAGGCCGATTTCGATGAGTTTTTCCTCTAGGCCGAAAATTTCTGCCATCGGCGTTCCGATGTCATATTTATCGTCGACTTCGATGATGCCCGCATGTTCATCGGATAAACACATTTCCTTTTCGGAGACCAACATGCCGTTGGATTCCACGCCGCGGATTTTGCTCTTTTTTAAAGTCACATCAAGGCCGGGGATATAGGTTCCTGAAGGGGCGAAGATGCCCTTCATGCCGGTGCGTGCATTTGGCGCGCCGCACACAACTTGGGTGATGCCTTCTGTGGTTTTGACTTGGCACACTAGGAGCTTATCGGCGTCTGGGTGTTTTTCCGCGGATTCAACATAGGCGACTTTGAAGGGCGCGAACTCAGCGGCCTTGTCTTCAAATTCCTCTAGCTCTAAGCCGATATTGGTGAGCGTCTCGCAAATTTGCTCGTCGCTGGCATCTGTTTCGAGGTGGTTTTTTAACCAGTTGATCGTGAATTTCATCTTCTCTCTTTCTACTTATCGTCATCCTGACCAAGGCCAGAGGCCGCATGGAAGGATCTTATTTTATTTGTTTTAGATCCTTCGACTTCAGCGCGCAAGCTCGCTTTCGCTCAGGATGACAGTATGCTCAGCTTATCGGCAAAACATATAATGTAAAGTCCAGTTTTATGCCGAAATTTTCATACATGGCTTTGGCTTCCAGATTTCCGAACTGCGTTAGCCAATACATACGTGCCCATTTTTCTTTTTGCCCGATGACCGTGACCTCGTTTACCATGCGTTTGGCGATGCCGCGGCGGCGATGGGTTTCGCTTACATACACATCTTGCATGTAGCATACGGGATTAATCTGGCCTGTGGTGGGATGCAAAATATAGTGGACAATGCCCATCAGCTCACCGTTCATTTCCGCGCATAGGCCGTTGACCTGTGTGTTGTCTTTGTCGATCAGGCGGCTCCAAGTTTCGGCGGTGACGGCCTCGTCGCGCTGGCCAAGGTTATTGCCATCCCAAAGCGGCAACCAGCCGGGGAAGTCATTAAATTCGAGAGGGCGTATGACTATTCTATTCATTAAACCACATCCTCATATTTCAAATCGTAAACGTATGATTTTTCGCCTTTTCTACTCACCCAAATACCTTCGGGAGGGTAGTCATTATTTTGATCTTCCTTTTTAACATCCCAAGGCCTGCCCATAACAGATTTCGTTTCTTCATCATAAGCGACCCAGCCGAGATCATTTTTATATGTTATCCAAAGATCCTGATCACGGCGTTTGTATCCATGCATGTTGCCGTCTTTCTTCTTAAGGTCAAACTCATATACTAGGTCATCGCTCAAGCGTTTAAGCTTAAAATATTCGTGATTTATCATATTTTTACGGGCGGTCCAGCGGGTCGAAGCCGTAATGGCCGAGCCAGCGGTGATCGCTTTCGTAGAATGTGCGCAAATCAGGGATGCCGTATTTGAGCATCGCCATGCGCTCTATGCCCATACCGAAGGCGAAGCCCTGATATTCTTCGGGGTCGAGGCCGCAATTTTTGAGCACGTTCGGGTGCACCATGCCGCAGCCCAGAATTTCGAGCCAGTCATCAACCGAGCCATCTTTGTTTGCGCCAATCTTAAGCCCGCCGCCTTTGCGAGAGCATGCGATGTCAACCTCTGCGCCTGGTTCAACGAAGGGGAAGAAGCTGGGGCGGAATTGAACGCGTAGATCGTCGATTTCGAAGAATTCGCGGACGAAATCTTGCAAGCACCCTTTCAGGTGACCCATGTGGGTTTTCTTATCAATCATCAAGCCTTCCATCTGGTGGAACATCGGCGTGTGCGTCATGTCGTAATCAGAGCGATAGGTGCGACCAAAGCAAATGATTTTGTGCGGTGGCTGGTTGTTTTGCATGTGGCGGATTTGGACGGATGATGTATGCGTGCGCAGGAGTTTTTTGGCGTGCTCGCCGTCTGCGCTTTCGTCTTCGGGGAGGAAGAATGTATCCTGCATTTCACGCGCGGGGTGGCCCGGCGGGAAGTTCAGCGCTGTGAAGTTATAGAAATCATCTTCGATGTCTGGCCCTTCGGCAACCGAGAAGCCCATGCCAGCGAAAATCGCGGTCAGTTCCTCTATGGTTTGAGAGATTGGGTGGATTGTGCCTTGGGCGGCGTGGCGCGGATCAAGGGTCACGTCGATTGTTTCGGTGGCAAGGCGTTGATCCAGCTCTTGTTTTTTGAGCGCGCGTTCTTGTTTTTTAATCAGATCGGCGATTTCGTCTTTGAGGGCGTTTAAGGCTTGGCCTTTGGTTTTGCGCTCTTCGGCGTCCATTTTGCCCAGCGTTTTCATGAGCGCAGTAATGCGCCCTTTTTTACCCAGAACCGTCACGCGCACGTCATCGAGTGCCTTAAGGTCGTTTGCGGCGGTGATCTCGCCAGAAATTTCAGTTTTTAAATCTTGTATATCGTTCATGTATAAGGGTTTAGCATGAGAGGGAGGGGGGATAAAGCCTAAATCTTCCATAGTGTTTTCAAAATATCAGGCACCTCGGTTAAAGATGTAATTAAGTGATCCGGTTCTGCCTTTCTCACCCGCGGGGCGCTGATGCAGCCGCCGGTGATACCGATGGAGGTGATGCCCAGGTGGCGGCCGATTTCGGGTTCTTCTTTGCTGTCGCCGATGATGAAAGCGTTATCCATATGGTATCCGCGTTTCACCATAAAATCTGAGAGGCGCTCTAGTTTGCTAGTGGCGTTTAGGATACTCGTGCCGTTGCAGGTGTTCGCCGAGACGTGGCTGAAATAATGATCAATTTTCAGACGTTTGAGGTGAGCCTTGATTTTAGGTTCCAGATAGTTGCTTAGGATAATGCAATCAATACCTTGCAGCCTAAGCCATTCGAGAAGGCTGCGTGCGCCGCGTCGGGTGCGGGCATTTTTTGCAAGTTCGTCATAGGCGTTTTGGAAGATTTCGTTGGCTTCTTCTTTGGTTTCGAGGACGCGGTCTATGTCGATGCCGTTGCGCTTGTAATAGTGGATGATTGGGAAATCGAATGTTTCGAGTTGTTTTTGAAAGGTGATCGGCTCTGCGCCGTAGAATTTGAGGCATTCGTTAGATGCTACCCAGGCTTGATGCGTATCGGCCAGTAATGTTCCATTCCAGTCAAAGATCGCGAGTTTTTGTTTTTTCATTGGTGCTTTTCCGTTGATAAAAAAAACAGCCCTATCTGTATCACAGAAAGGGCTGCTTCATAAATTCTTTTGTTTAAAGCTTAAGCGGCTTTCTTGCTTACAGCAGCGGCTGCTGTTTTCGCGATTGCTGCGAACTGCTCTGGCTCGCGAATCGCGATGTCAGAAAGAACCTTACGGTCTAGTTCGATGTTAGCAAGCTTGAGGCCGTGCATGAATGTACCGTATGTCATACCGTTCAAACGCGCAGCAGCATTGATGCGTTGAATCCACAATTTGCGGAATTCACGTTTCTTTGCGCGACGGTCGCGGTAAGCGTACTGGCCTGCTTTTTCGACAGCCTGGACTGCGGTGCGGAAACAATTTTTTCTGCGGCCGTAATAGCCTTTGGCTTGTTTGATAACTTTTTTATGTCTTGCGTGAGCGCGAGCTCCACCTTTAACGCGTGCCATGATCTATTTCCCCGCATCTTTGTTATATGGTTTTGATTTACGTTTCTTGCGCGAATACGGCAAGAAATTACGGAGGACAATGCGCTCATCAGGGTCAGACAACGTGTCGAGTGCACGCGCTTTACGCTTCATTGATTTTGGCTTGTTCATCATCATGTGGCTTGTGAAGGCGCGTTTTGCCTTTACTTTGCCGCTACCGGTTACTTTGAACCGCTATTTCGCACTAGAGAGCGTATTCATTTTCGACATTACATTTTCACCATTGTAAGTAAGCGTTTCAAAAACATGATCGACGCAGTCGAAATTTCGCCAAATCATGGGATTAACGGGGTTTATACACAAGTGTTGCCTTATAAGTCAAGTGGTTAAAAACATGTAATGAAATAACGCTTGCCCTTTTATGCTTTAGTCCATTAAATGGCTGTCCAATCTATGTATCACTTAGATATATAGAATCTCAGATAACAAAACAAAGGAGTTTATGAGATGAAAAAAGATATTTTCAAGAAACCACTTTCTAAGAAAGCCCTACTGGGCGCCGCTGTTGGCGTTGGCCTTGTAGCTGTTGCTGGTTCGTCTTCTTATGCAGAGCATCATGAATCTGCTGCACCCTGTGCGGCTGTTCATGCTGAAGAAGCGCATCCTTGCGGTGCGACACACCCTTGTGGCGCAGCACATCCTTGTGAAGCCGAGCATCCTTGCGGCGCGAAACATCCGTGCGACGCTGAGCATCCTTGTGAAGCTGAAAACCCATGCGAAGCCGAGCATCCTTGTGGCGCTGAGCACCCATGTGAAGCTGAAGAGTACTAAGAACCGCTTTGGTTTGAAATAATTTTGAATGCCGGCTGTTTCACAATAGTCGGCATTTTACTTTTTAAAATACGAACAACTTAAAATACGAACAACGCGTTGCGTTGCTTCGCAGGTTCTTGGTACAATTTCAAATTAGACTATAGGATTTAATTATGATTGATTTGAAATCATTGGATCAGGAACGCCTTGAGGCGATGTATGGCGCGGCGTCGGTTGTGTCAGAGACCATGCGCGTGATGCAAAAATCGGGCACGAACGCGGTGGCGGAAATCCTCAAAAGCACCGATAAATTCGTGGAGTGGAAACATGTTCCGCCCAAAGATGTGTATGACCGCGAGAGCCATAGCCAATATTATTACCACACGCACAGCAAATCAAAGGACGGCACAGGCATTCATGATGATGAGCATGGGCATTTCCATACGTTCCTGCGCGGCAAAGGCATGCCAAAGGGCGTTAAGCCTGCTCCGCTGGAGGATTATGACGCGGATATGGAGATCAGCAAGGTCAACGCCCATATTATTGGCATCGGCATGAATGCGATGGGAATTCCGATTCGGCTTTTCACCGTGAACCGTTGGGTGTGCGGCGATGTGTGGCACAGCGCGGAGGATATTATCAAGATGCTGGATTCTTATGATGTGGACATTGTGCAGCCCTCATGGCCTGTGAATTTATGGGTGAGCAATATGATTGCGCTGTACCGCCCGCAGATAGAAGACTTGCTACGTCAGCGCGATGTGCAGATTAAGCAATGGCGCTCTGAGGCTCCGGATGACAACGTGTTTGAAAACCGCGATTTTGAGGTTGCGTCACATTTGGATATTAATCTTGCGGCAGATATTGAGGCGTTGGAGGCGGTGGTTGGATGAAAATTCTATACAAGCAAGTACCAGCATAATATTTGATTGTAATTATTTCAAAAATTTGGAATAATTGTTTCGGGTTAGTGTGTTCAAACGCTTTCTCCCCCCTAACATAGAAAGACAGTATTCATACTCAGCTTTATTTCTGAGTTGTGGAGCCTTTTTGTTAGTATCATTTCGTTATTTTCCTATATATCTCCTAAAAAAGATAAATTAAAATTTCGATATCGAAATATAAACCGTTCCTTTTTGTGGGGCTTATATTCATCTGACACTAATGACATTGAAATCTTCGACAACTCTAAAGACTAACTAAATCATCAAATTTAGTAGGTTGACCGTGATCTAGTTCGTTCATGTAATAGGAATATATTCCTTTTATTTACTTCTGCATCACAAGCGTCGACCATTCGCCGATGTCGTAGCGGTTTTTGAGCGTTAGGCCTTCGCCTTCGTAGGCGCTGGTGACGAGGTCGGCTTGCTGGGTGAGCATCCCAGACAGCACGACATAGCCATTATCATCGAGCACGCGCACGGCCTCGGGTGCCATTTCAATGACGGGGGCGGCGAGGATGTTCATTACGATCAGCTCATAGGGTTTTTGCTGATCGACTTCGGGGGTTTTGAACCCGTCTCCGCACGCGGTCAGGAGCGTTGATTTGCCCAGCTTTACGCCGTTGGCTTCGGCGTGGCGGTTGGTGACGATGATTGATTCTGCGTCGTTATCAACCGCAAGGATCGGACTTTTCCACAGTTTCCAAGCAGCCAGTGCGAGAATACCCGATCCTGTGCCCATATCGAGTATATTCCAAGGGCATGCGCCTTTGCCCTTGAGGTCAAGCATGGCCTGCATGCAGCCTTTGGTGGTTTCATGCTCGCCTGAGCCGAACGCCGTGGCGGCGTCAACTTGTAGGCCGATTTGCCCGCCCGGAACGCCCTCTTCGTAATGTGAGCCATAGATAAAAAACGGGCCAATGGTGAAGGGTTTGAATTCCTCATAGGCCTTTTCGAGCCAGTTTTCGTCAGGCGTTTGGGCGATATCAACTTGGTCTTCGGCGATATCAAGATCAATGCCATGCGCCACGGCCTGAAGGGTCAGGCGCGCAATCAGATCATTTGGGGTGGGCGTTTGCGCGTCTTCCATGATCCATTCCAGAATCCAATCGCCGCTATGTTTGCGGCCTTCGCGCACAGCGAGGCTGGCGAGAGCTTCACTTGCGTAGCTCTCAGCCATTGCATAGGCCTGATCATTCGGCATGTCTTTTCGGGTATGAACACGGACGGTCTTCAATGCGTTTCTGACCTAATCGTCATCGTCTTCGAGTAATGCGTCATCATCACCCAAATCTTTGAGCGCTTCATCATCTTCGAAATCTGGGATATCATCGAGATCAGAATCATCGTCGTCACCCAAAACGGTGTCATCATCATCATCTTTTGAATCTTCTTCTGCGTCGTCCAAACTGACCACTTCTACGCCATCATCTTCTTCCAAAATGTCTTCTTCATCGTCTTCAATCACTACTTTTTTCACTGGTTTTTCAACGACGACAACCTCTTCTGCTACCGCAGCGCGGCCACGGCGGCTTTTGACCTTCACTTCGCCTGTGTATTCAGTGTCACATGCCGGGCACACGATTGGGCGCTTGTTCAAATCATAGAAACGGCCGCCGCAATTGGTGCAAATTCTTTTAAGACCCATTGGGTTTTCTTGGGTTTTTTCTTTTTTTGCTGTTTTTGCCATTATTTTTCTCCTCAGATATATGGGTTTGAAGTGCCTGATTTTATATGCGCTGTCAATTGAATATTTTATTACGGCGTATAGACCGATTCAGTTGAACATAGTACGATATAATTGCTGCGTAATTATCGACTCATTGTAATAAGGATTGTACCATGGAAAAATCAGTTGTCATATGCGGGTTTAAGCGCTCGCCGATGCATTTTGCGAATAAAGGTGATTTGGCCAAGGTGCGGCCTGATGACATGGCGGCGGAGATTGTGAAGGCTTTGATTGAGGCGACGGGCGTAGAGCCGAGCGATATTGAAGACATCATCATGGGGTGCGCCTTTCCTGAGGCAGAACAAGGATTTAACATTGCGAAATTGGTGGCGCAACATGCGGAATTACCGAACAGCGTTGCGGGCATGACGATCAACCGTTTTTGCGGATCATCCATGAGCGCAATTCACAATGCGGCGGGCATGATTCAAATGGGTGCAGGCGATGTATTTATTTGCGCGGGCGTTGAGAGCATGAGCCGCATTCCGATGGGTGGATTTAACCCGATGCCAAACCCTGCGATTTTCGAGAAATACCCGCAGGCTTATATTGGTATGGGCGAGACGGCGGAAAACCTTGCGAAACAATATGATATTGCCCGCGAAGACCAAGACGCGTTTGCGGTAGCCTCGCACAAAAAGGCGGCGGCGGCGGCGGAAGCCGGTAAATTTGATGATGAAATTGTGCCGATTGGCGATGTGAAGACGGACGGAACGATTCGCCCTGACTCGAACGTGGAAAAACTTGCGACGCTCAAGCCTGCATTTTTGGCGGATGGCAGTGTGACGGCGGCAAGCTCCTCCCCTTTGACGGATGGTTCGGCGGCGGTTTTGGTTTGCTCTGAGGCTTATGCGGATGAGCATGAATTGCCGAAGCTTGCGCGGATTAAATCCATTGCGGTTGCAGGCTGCGGCGCGGAGATTATGGGCATTGGCCCTGTTCCTGCGACCAAGAAAGCCTTGGAGCGCGCAGGGTTAACGCTTGCGGATATTGATATTATTGAGCTAAATGAGGCGTTTGCCGCGCAAGGGTTATCAGTGATGAAAGAGCTTGGCATGGATGAGTCAAAAGTGAATTTGGATGGCGGCGCGATTGCGCTTGGGCATCCGCTCGGCACATCTGGGGCGCGCATCACGGGTAAGGCCGCGTCACTCCTCAAGCGTGAGGGCGGAAAGTACGCGCTGGCCACCATGTGTATCGGCGGCGGGCAAGGCGTTGCGAGCGTGCTGGAGGCTGTTTGATATGGCTTCTCTTACCACAGTGAGCACAGAGGAAACACAGGGGCGTTCTGCGCTTGATGATCCCGATCATTATCTTAATCAAATTTCTGCAAAGATCAGAGATTCTCTGTTCAAAGTCCATATGGCTTTGGGACCCGGCTTGCTCGAGAGCACGTATGAAGAATGTCTGTTTTATCACTTGGTAAAAAAACAAAATCTGAAAGTAGAGCAACAAAAGTATCTGCCTTTAGAGTTTGAAGACCTTAGAATAGACAATGCATACAAGGTTGACCTTTTGGTTGAAGATCAGATTATTCTTGAGCTTAAAGCTTGCGAGCGCATCCAACCTGTGCATAAAGCACAATTATTGACGTATATGAAAATCCACCGAGCGCAGCTCGGCTATCTTATTAATTTTAATACGAAGTTGATCAAAGATGGCATATGTAGATTTGTTTTGTGAGCGCGCCTGTGACTTCACTGTGCGCTTCTGTGGTTAGAAGAGGAATTTGAGATGGAAATAAATAAAGTTGCCGTTATTGGCGCAGGGGTTATGGGGAGCGGGATTGCGGCGCAGG
>CAYGSA010000011.1:0-34968 GCA_964352375.1 uncultured Micavibrio sp. | reverse complement strand
GCCCTATTCGTCGCCTATCCAAAGGTTTGGAAAAAGCGTTGACGAAGACCATGATGGATTGGATTTTCAAATTTCTGCGCGTGCTCATCATGTTTATCGGTGCGGCTGTTATCCTTGAAGTCTGGGGCATTGCGATTGGTCCGCTTTTAGCTGGTATGGGTTTGTTGGGTGCGGCCGTTGCTTTGGGAGCACAAGATTTGTTCAAGAACCTGATTGGCGGGATTACGGTGATTGCGGAGAAACGCTTTCATCCCGGGGACTGGATTAAGGTAGACGGCGTTGTTGAAGGCACGGTTGAAGAAGTTGGATTTCGCTCAACGCGTGTACGCCGTTTTGACAAGGCGCCCGTATATGTGCCGAATTCTTGCCTGTCTGATGCGGTGGTGACGAACTTTACGCGGATGACGAACCGTCGTATTTACTGGAAGATCGGTGTGACATACAGCACAAGCAAAGAGCAGCTTATGTTGATCCGTGATGAGATTACCAATTATCTGGCGACACATGAGGATTTTGAGAAGCCCCCCAAGGTTTTGACTTTTGTGCGGATTGACAGCTTTAATTCATCCTCGATTGATTTCATGATTTATTGTTTTACAAAGACGACCGTCTGGGGAGAGTGGCTGGCCATTAAGGAAGAGTTTGCGCTGTTTATAAAAGAGGTCGTTGAGGGCAAAGCCAAGGCAAGCTTTGCGTTCCCGTCTCAATCTATTTATCTGGAGAGTTTTCCGCATGATGCGCCAGAAATATTCGAGCCACCAAAAAAGAAAGCAACACCTGCGAAAAAATCTGCTAAAAATAAGGAATGACGGCAGATCAAGTGATTCATAGTTCGGCGCCCGTTGCGCTTCCTGACATTCCTGTTCTCTGCGTGAATGCTTCGCAGGCGTTTATCCTTACCACGGATGGTGAAATACAAGCTTTGCCTTATGTCGACGCGGCGCAGCAGATTAACGATCAGCATGTTTTAGTGTGCCATGCGCCGTACACGAAATCGCGGCTTGGTTTTGATGCGTTTCATGCGTTTGATATTCTGGAGCTATTCGCCTTTGTGCACCCGACGCACTTTTGTGTTCCGACCCCTGCGGGATTGGCGCGCGCGTTGAACCTCTCTGCGCCTTCTGAGTTTGAGGATTATCCTTTTACGCTGATTGAATGTGCGCAGCGTTTGCTTAAAGATTTAAGGGGTGATCCTTATAAGGACAAAGCCGACCCGCTGGCGATTTCTGCGGTGATGGGCGCGAAAGGCAAGGGCTGGGGCTGGAGTGAATATGTGCATGCCGCGCTTGGGCAGGAGTATAATCCAGAGGAAGAGATTTTCGGTAAGTCTGCTTTGAACATCTGGAAGTATTTACCTGAATGGGTGGATGACCCGCCAGAGCCACCCTCTTCTCATGAACCTGTGAGTTCGGTTGAAACGCAAGAGAAGTTAGAGGAATTACTGCGTACCAGTGATCGTGCATCTGAAGTTCGCGTGCAACAACAGGATTATGCCGAGTCTATTCGTGGCATGTTTGAGCCGATGCAGGAGGATGAAAGCCCGCATATTGTTCTGGCCGAAGCTGGCACAGGTGTTGGCAAGACGCTGGGTTATCTTGCACCTGCCAGTGTTTGGGCGGAGAAGAATGACGGGGCGGTCTGGATTTCGACGTACACCAAAAACCTGCAACGCCAGATCGACAGTGAGCTTGATCGTCTTTATACGCAGCCGATTGTGAAGGATGCCTATGTTTCCATTCGCAAAGGGCGGGAGAATTATCTGTGTTTGCTCAATTTTGACGATGCGGCGGCAGGTGCGGCGATGACCTATACGCCACGTCATGCGATTGCGGCGGGGATTATGGGGCGCTGGATTGCGGCGAGGAAGGATGGGGATTTAAGCGGTGCGGATTTCCCCGGCTGGCTCAGTGGGTTACTCGGTTATGCCAACAGTTACGGCCTTGCGGATCGGCGGGGGGAATGTATTTACTCGGCGTGTGATCATTATAACCGCTGTTTTATTGAACGCTCTGTGCGCAAGGCGAAGCGCTCTCGGCTGGTGATTGCCAACCATGCGTTGGTGATGATTCAATCCGCGACGGCGCAGGCGGCGGACAGCATGCCAACGCGCTATATTTTTGATGAGGGGCATCATTTATTTGATGCGGCAGATAGCGCTTTTGCGGCGCATTTGACCGCGCGGGAAACGGCGGATTTACGGCGCTGGATTTTGGGGCATGAGGGCGGCAAGAAGGGGCGTGCGCGCGGCCTGAAAAAACGTATTGAGGATTTGATTGAGGGGGATGAGGATGCGCAGACCCATTTGAGCGAAATTACGTATCGCGCGAATGCTTTGTGTGCGCAGAATTGGAGCCATCGCTTTAAGGATAAATCTCCCCAAGGGCCGTGCGAGGAATTTCTGATGCATCTTCACCGCGTTGTCTATGCGCGGGCACAAGGGGTTGACCTGCCCTACTCTATTGAAACGGAACTGTTTCCGCTTGATCCAGAAATGGTTGAGGCGGCGAAGGTTCTGCAAGGGGCGCTGGTTAAACTGCTCAAGCCCATCACTGCGCTGTCGAAGCTGCTGCATGATCGTATTGTGGATGATAAAGGCGAGATGGAAAGCGATATGCGCAAACGCCTTGAGGCACTGTCGTCTTCACTTGAAAAACGCGGGAGCATGACGCTTACGGCATGGATTGCAATGCTGGAGAGTTTGAAATCTGGTGAGCGTTCCTCTGAATTTGTTGATTGGATGGAGGTTGCGCGTATTGATGGTCAGGGCGTTGATGTGGGGCTTTACCGTCATTTTGTTGACCCGATGAAGCCATTTGCGCAAAGCATACGCCCACACGTCCACGGTATGAGCGTTACTTCAGCAACGCTTTTGGGGCAGAGTGATGATTGGGAGAATGCACAGAGACATACAGGTGTTCGTTATTTAAGTTCAGAGCCGCATACGGCGAGCTATAAGTCTCCATTTGATTATGCGAAGCGTACGAAGATTTTCATTTTGAATGATGTGAACAAGAATGACCTTGGGCAAGTTGCAGGTGCGACGCAGGCCTTGTTTGAGGCTTCTGGCGGTGGCGCGCTTGGGCTGTTTACCGCCATTCAACGTTTACGCGCGGTATATGATCGGCTTCGTATTCCGCTGGAGCAATCGGGCATTACCCTTTATGGCCAGCATATCGACCAGATTGATACGGGCACGTTGGTTGACATGTTCCGTGAGGAAGAGGATAGCTGCTTGCTTGGAACGGATGCGGTGCGTGATGGAGTGGATGTTCCAGGGCGCTCGCTGCGGCTCTTGTTGTTTGATCGCACGCCATGGCCGCGGCCGAGTTTGCTGCATAAAGCGCGGCGCGAGGCGTTTGGCGGGCGGGCGTATGATGAGCATATTGCACGCATGAAGCTGAAGCAAGCGTTCGGGCGGCTGATCAGACGCGCGGATGATAAGGGCGTGTTTGTAATGCTTGATGCGGCGCTGCCCTCACGCCTGCATGATGCGTTCCCCGCGGAGGTGGAGATTGTGAAGACGGGGCTTAAGGATGCGGTTAGTCAAGTGACGGCGTTCTTAAAATAGCTCTGGCGTTAACAGCAAAATCTTCTTCAATCTTTTGAAAACGCTCTAAATATAGTTTTAGTTCTATTATTAATAATTTAAGTTATATAGGATAGTTCCATTTTTCTGCAACTTGATCTGCCTGATGCAGTATCGCTGCGGCATGATTGTCAAGTTTAGTAAGCATACTTATGTCTATCTCATACAGGCTATGTGTTAATTTTCTAATACCCATGTTTTACCACTATTGTTTTTGCCTTTAAATCTACTTTTTCAGTCATCTTTTGCTAAATCATCAGAATAAGTTTGCGTGCATTAATAAAGGCGTTTTATACTAATTTCAATGATTTGATTATTTCAAAGCCACTTTTAGGTTTTTAAATATAATTCAGGGCGCTGCAGTTTATGAAACCATTTGTTCAGGATGTTACAGGAATTGATCTTGCTCAGGCCTTTTTGGGTGTGAAGCATATGCTCTATAGCATCTGGCTGGACAGTCATGATCGTGGACATGAGAAGAGCCGTTATAGCTATATTCTTTGCCAGCCCATCGAAACGATTGAGGCCAAAGACGAACTGATTACAGTGACGAATTGGGAGCAGAAGCTTTCGTTTAAGGACGCTCCATTTAAGATTTTACAATCTCGTATTCATTCCTGGATTCCAGATGCCGAGCATATTGACGGTCTGCCTCCTTTTCAGGGTGGCGCGGTTGGATTGTTTGGATATGACCTTGGCCGATACGAAGAGTCTTTTCCGCGCACGAGCCAACTTTCCTCCCCCAGTCCGGATATGGCGATTGGGCTGTATGATCAGGTTTTGGCCCATGACCATGATGATGAGAAGACGTACTTGATCACGCATGCCCGTGATCAGCGGCAGGCGGAAAAGAAAAAGAACTTTTTGCTTGAGATTTATAGACAGCCTTATGCGATGCCAGCATATAGTCCCGCGCCGCTTGATTGGGAGCCTAACTTCACAGCAGAGCGATACCAAGACGCGGTTCAAGCGGTTATTGATTACATTTATGACGGTGATATTTTTCAGGCGAATCTCTCGCAGCGCTTTGAGGCGGAGCTGCCACGAGGGTTTGACCCGATGGCGCATTATCTTCATATGCGGGCGCTGAACCCCGTTCCATATGGCGCTTATATGAATTTGGGCACGGTTAAGATTGCCTCTGCCTCGCCTGAGAGTTTTTTAACCGTGAATGATCGCCATGTGGTCACCAGCCCGATTAAGGGCACGCGAGCGCGGTTTAAGGATGCGGCGCAGGACGAGCAATCACGTGCTGATCTTCAGGCGAGTGAGAAAGACCGGGCGGAGAATACGATGATTGTTGATTTGATGCGCAATGATCTCTCTCGTGTGTGCAAACCAGAAACGATTGAGGTTTCGAAGCTATGTGGGCTGGAGAGTTTTTCGGCTGTGCATCATCTGGTGTCTGAAATTGAGGCTGATTTAGAAGATGAGAAAACCGCGATTGATTTGCTGCGGGCCTGTTTTCCAGGTGGTTCGATTACGGGTGCGCCGAAGATCCGTGCGATGGAGATTATTGAAGAGCTGGAGGGTGTGCCGCGCGGACCTTATTGCGGGTCAATCGGATATATTGGTTTTGATGGCTATATGGATAGCAGTATTTTAATCCGCACGCTGGTTTACGAACAAAACCGCGTCTCACTGAATGTCGGTGGTGGGATTGTCGCAGATTCTGACCCTGCTGCGGAGTATGCCGAGACACTGGATAAGGCGCGAGGCGTTATGGATTCTTTTGAAGCTGATGATCCGCTATCAGACGTGAGTTAGGTCTTTTCATTCGACAAGTGCCCTATTACACTCACGCTCTATGATCCTGATTATTGATAATTATGATTCCTTTGTTTACACGCTTGCGGGATACGTGAAAACTTTGGGCTATGCGGTTGATGTACGGCGCAATGATGCCTTAACAGTGCAGGAGGTTCGGGATTTATCGCCTGAAGCGGTTATCCTTTCGCCAGGGCCTTGCACGCCGAACGAGGCAGGAATTTGCGTTGAGCTTGTGCGTGATTTGGGGGCTTCAATCCCTATGCTTGGTGTGTGTTTGGGGCATCAGGCGATAGGCGAAGCTTATGGAGGGAGAACGGTTAAAGCGCCGAAACCTGTTCATGGTAAAATTTCTGCCATATTACATGACGGCTCTTCGCTGTTTAAAGACATACCCAGCCCGTTTGAAGCGGCGCGGTATCATTCGCTTGTGGTTGATCTTGATGATAGCAGCCCTTTACATGTTACGGCGAGGACAGGCGATGATGTTATCATGGCGGTTCAGCACGCGGAGCACCCTGTTTTTGGCGTGCAATTTCATCCGGAATCAATCCTGTCTGCGCATGGCATGGACGTTTTGGAGAACTTCCTGTACGGTGCGCGTGATTGGAATCAAAGGCAAGGAACGACATGAGTAAATTTAAGACATTAACGGTCTATCTAGGATCATCTGGGCGGTGCCGTGAGGTGTTTAAAGATACGGCTAAAACGCTTGGTCATCTTATTGGCGCACATGAGCGTGCGCTTGTTTATGGTGGTATGGATGCAGGGCTGATGGGGATTGTTGCGAATACTGCGCTGGAAGCTGGCGCGCGCGTTACGGGTATTATTCCGAAGAAGCTGAAAGACAGCGAACGTATTCACCCGAACCTAAGCCAGACGATTCTTGTTCCTGATTTGTGGGAGCGTAAATTAAAGATGTTTCAGCGCGCCGATGCAATAATCACTTTACCGGGCGGGTTTGGGACGATAGATGAACTTCTCGAGGCGCTGTATTGGGCGAGTCTTGGGTCGCATCAAAAGCCCGTTATTTTGGTGAATACCGAACATTACTGGGATGATTTTATCTCTTATATGGACGCTCTACCTGATTTGCCGCGTGATCATTTGATTGTTGTGCCAACGGTTGAGGATGTTTTCTCTGCGCTGGATGCTTGGGTTTTGCCTGCCGCGCCACACAATGATATTTTCCCGCATTTTGAAGATGATATTTTGCAAGAAACCGATGCGCCTTTGATTTTTGAAACGCTTGGCGTTGGTGAGGGCTATAAGCTTGCGACTGCGCTTGGTTTAAAACAGCTTGCGAAGCATAATCGACCGATTGGTATTTTGAATGATGGGCGTTTTGATCACTTGCTAAGCTGGGTTGCCTTGGCGCAAAAGGAAACGTTTATCACTGATCACTGCATGGACCTCTATAGCGTTGCAGCATCGCGTGATGCGCTGGATGAAATGCTCGCGGCGCAGAAAAAAGTCGATATCGACCTCGCCCGTGAAAAATGGGGGCCGAGTGAAACCAAGACGCATATTGAATTGAAGGAGACGGAATAGCTGTTCTGCTCTTTCTTTAGTTCCTTCCCTCAAAACCCTTTTTTATTTCCTAAGCCTTTGATTTAAAATATTATTCTTTCAGTTCGTTCCTTTTCTTGTGCTATTGTATTGATGTTTTGTCAAAGCACATGTAACAATTTTAGGATGTTTTTCCTAAAAAATCAAGTGAAATGACTGCTATTTTGTGCGACCTGAAATTTAGATCCTTCAGCGCACGTGCTTCAGCATTGCAGAACCGCGTTGCGCTTTAGCCTTAAGCCGACTCAGCGCAAGGTCTCGGATGACATATTTTATTTGAGAGACGACTCTCTTAGGCTAAGCCGTTGCTTCTATCTTTGCTTTGACCAGCACAATCTTGTCGTGGACACGGCGTTTGTCGGCGGGTTCAGATGCCATGGCTAGATCATCATTGAGGTCTTTAAGATGTTGTTCTAGACTTTCGCGGTTTAAATCTTCGACGGGGATGGCTTCTTCGGCAAGGACAGTGCAATTGGTTGCGGAGACATCGGCGAACCCACCAGCGATGAAGATATTACGGGGGCTGGCGCCATCGGTTTCATAGAGCTTGACCACGCCCGGCTTAAGGGATGAGAGCAGAGATGAATGATTTGCGAGGATGCCAAACTCCCCATCGTCACCCGGAATTTGAACAGAATAAACGTCTTGAGAAATGAGTTTTTTCTCTGGTGATACCAATTCGAAGTGAATGTTATTGCTCATGATTATTTATTCCTTCTTACTTGAACACATATTGTCTATACATTTGGGTGTGAAACTGCCCATTGAGCGGTCATACTGAACGCAATCTAATACGGCACCAGCCATGATATTACATTGCTGCGCTTGATCCGCGTATTCTATGTTAGCGCTGTCCCACGGCCATCCGCATGGGTCACTGATGACCTTACAATCGCTGTCGGTTTCGCAAGAATACCATTCCGGGCTTCCTGCGCGGCATTGCCCAAATATATCTGCTTGTGCGGTTGATGCAAAGCCTAGAGATATCAGGAAAGTTATAGCTAAAATTTTCATTGTTCCGTTTCCCATTTGATTTGGAATTCGACTTCCTCCTCGCCGTCTTCGCGCTCATGCTCGATTGAGTATGTGGCGCGCACGGGCACGTAGACGCGCTCGCCTGCGATTTGGATTTCGAATTTGTTGCCTGTTTCGATCGCATCGGCCAAACGGCGCAGTTTTTCGACGAACTGCGCGTCTGTATATGTTTTTTCGATGTCTCGATCTGTTGTCATTTTTTATCCTTCAAATTTAAAACTACAGAGCACACAAGAGTTCGCAGAGTTTATTGTTCGGCAAATTCTGTATATGCAAATCTTTTTACTCCATTTTTTAAAAGTGTCTCATTAAAGTTTATGCACTTTGATTGCGCACCCAATAATATCACGCGTCAGTTCGGCACCTAAATCCGGAAAATCTGTAATATTATTTATCATCTCATTTCTCTGCGTACTCTGAGGCCTCTGTAGTTTAAAAGACTTTTAAGCTGCCTCCTGTGCCATTTTTGTTGCCTTTTCAATCACTTGCTCGATTGTACCGGTCATGTAGAACGCGGATTCTGGGAGGTGATCGTATTCACCATTCACAATAGCCTTAAAGCCTTTGATTGTGTCGGCGAGGTCAACGAATATCCCCGGTGAGCCTGTGAAGACTTCGGCAACGTGGAAGGGTTGAGAGAGGAAGCGCTGGATCTTACGGGCGCGGGCCACTGTAAGCTTGTCTTCTTCCGAGAGTTCATCCATACCCAAAATCGCGATAATGTCCTGAAGGTTTTTGTAGCTCTGGAGTGTTTGCTGAACTGCGTTTGCAACCTCGTAATGCTCATCGCCGATGACGCGTGGGTCAAGGATCCGTGATGTGGAATCCAGCGGGTCCACGGCCGGGTAAATCCCCTGCTCCGCGATTGTCCGCGAGAGAACTGTTGTCGCGTCAAGGTGAGAGAATGTTGTTGCTGGCGCGGGGTCGGTCAAGTCATCCGCAGGCACGTAAACCGCCTGAACCGATGTGATCGAGCCTTTGTTGGTTGATGTAATGCGTTCCTGCATCTGGCCCATTTCTGTTGAAAGTGTTGGCTGATACCCCACAGCAGATGGAATACGACCCAAAAGCGCAGACACCTCGGCGCCCGCTTGCGTGAAGCGGAAGATGTTATCGAGGAAGAACAGAACATCTTGACCTTCTTCGTCGCGGAAATATTCAGCCATTGTCAAAGCAGACAACGCAACACGCGCACGCGCACCTGGTGGCTCGTTCATCTGGCCATAAACGAGGGCCACTTTTGACTCTGCGCTGTTTCCTGGCTTAATAACGCCTGATTCGATCATTTCGTGATACAGGTCGTTTCCTTCACGTGTCCGCTCACCGACACCACCAAACACTGACACACCACCGTGACCTTTGGCGATGTTGTTGATCAGCTCCATGATTGTCACTGTTTTACCAACACCCGCACCCCCGAAGAGGCCGATTTTTCCGCGTTTTGCTTTTGGGCAGAGTAGGTCGTCAACTTTGATTCCTGTCACCAAGATTTCTGTATCTGTGGATTGTTCTGCGAAAGATGGCGCTTCGCGGTGGATTGACCATTTTGACTTGCTTTTGACGGGCTTGCCTTCGTCGATTGGCTCACCGATGACATCGAAGATACGGCCCAGAGTTTCCTGACCGACGGGGACGGATATTTGGTCGCCTGTGTCTGTGACTGACTGACCGCGCATCACGCCGTCTGTCATGTCCATCGCGATTGTACGCACTGTGTTTTCACCCAAATGCTGCGCGACTTCAAGGACGAGCTTTTGTCCGTTATTATCTGTTTCGAGCGCGCTTAAGATCGCTGGAACTGTTCCTTCTTCGAACTGAACATCCACAACCGCACCCAGCACCTGTGAAACTTTACCTTTATTGCCCTTGGCAGCTTGTGTTTTAGCCATTATTTTAAGTCCTCTTCTTTTTGTAAATTCGGTTTAATGTAAGTTAATTTTGCATCCTGATATTTCTTTTCGAATGCAGGGATTGAACGAAACGTGTTGTAAACATGCTCGGCGAATTCGATGCCTGCTTTTGTGTCGCTTGGGAAATGAATGCCCGCGATTTCGCGTCTGTGCGCAATGTCAAACGCGAATTTTTTATATCTTTGCGCGTTTGCAGGATCAAAGTCGGCGAGCACAAGAGCCACAATATGTGCCTGTGTGGCGTGGCCTGAGGGGTAGGATGCATGTGCTGGATTTTCGATTACGGTGTCAAGCGAGGGATCCAGATGGGACGGGCGCGGTCTTGCAAATTCTTTCTTACTTGCCAGTACAAAATAGCTGACGTCTTTATCAAGAATATCTATGAGCATTTCTGTTTCGTGATTTCCATCTGCCAGGAAACCTTCTTTGGCAAAGGCTTCACGTACGGGCATTCCGCTGTTTTCGTACTGAATTTTTGAGATTATCGTTTTGTCATTGCGCTCAGGAATTAAAGAGTGAAGGTATTTCAGCTCTTTTTTCGTTTCTTCGCTGTCGTTTGCAGGGAATGGCTTTAGGCCTGTATATTGATCTTCTCGTGATAGATATTCAGGGCCTTGGTCTATGATTTTCAGCAGAGTTTTGTTCCACTGTTCCTCTGTAAAACGCAGTTCATTCGTGTTTTCTTGCGATGCCAATGCGGGCAAAGCAATCAAAAAAGCAGCAATGAACAGAGCCGCAAAACGCATTGTTACAAAGCCTCCGCGCCAGAGATAATTTCGATCAGTTCCTTGGTGATGTAGGCCTGACGCGCACGGTTATATTGAAGCGTTAGGTCGTCAATCATCTCTCCTGCATTGCGAGTTGCGTTATCCATCGCGGTCATGCGCGCCGCGTGTTCGCCTGCTGCGCTGTCTAGAAGGGCGCTGTAGATTTGGATGCTCAGGTTGCGGGGGAGGAGCTTACCTAGAATTTCTTCTTCATTTGGCTCAAAATCGTATGGAGATTTTGCAGTTGATAATGCGTCTTCATTCTCGGCCTTTGTTTCTGCAGGCTGGAACGGGATGAGCTGCGAGAGTTGTGGTTTTTGCACGAGCACCGATTGGAATTCGTTATAAATCATGGAGCACACATCAAACGCACCGTCTTCGAATTTCGCATTGATGAATTGTGCAATTTCACTTGCGCGTGCGTAATCTATTTTTTTCTTACCGAAAACATCCTTGAATGTGTGAAGGATTTTCATCTCGTGTTCACGTTTGAGCGATTCGTACCCTTTGCGACCGACAAAGATGAGGGAGACCTCTTTGCCTTGGGATTCAAGTTCTTTGATTTTAAGACGCGCTTCTTTTGTGATGTAGGCATTGAAACCACCACATAGGCCGCGATCTGCCGTTACGATGACAAGCAGGTGTTTTTGATCAGAGCCGGTGCCCGCCAATAATTGCGGGCTGGCGGAGGTTATGGTTACGCCTGCGGCCAACCGTGAGAGCATTTGCGACATGCTGAGTGCATATGGCTGTGAGGCTTCGGCTTGTTCTTGGGCACGGCGGAGCTTTGAGGCCGCAACCATTTTCATGGCCAAGGTGATTTTTTTTGTCGATTTAACCGACTTAATGCGGTCTCTGTAGTCTCTTAAATTTGGCATTTTTTCTTATCCGTTATGCTCTTGGTTACCGGATCTCCAGAAACCATAGCCCTTAATGTTTAAGCTGCTTCTTTTACGCCTGCGAAGCCGCGGGTGAAGTCATCGAGGAATGATTTCAGGCTGGCTTCAAGGTCGTCAGTTAGTTTCTTTTCTTTACGGACACCCGCCAAAATGCCGTCACCAGATGTACGGAGCGCTTCGAGGAGGCGATGCTCGTAGGCTTCAACTTGTGTTTCTTCGACTTTATCCAAGAACCCGCGTGTTCCTGCGTATATCACGCAGACCTGCTCTTCCATTGTGAGCGGACTGTATTGCGGTTGTTTTAGAAGGCGCGTCAAACGTGCACCGCGAGCCAGCAACTTCTGTGTTGCCGGGTCGAGGTCTGAGGCGAACTGCGCGAAGGCTTCCATCTCGCGGTACTGGGCGAGTTCGAGCTTCATGGAGCCAGACACCTGTTTCATCGCCTTGACCTGTGCGGCAGACCCAACACGAGACACGGACGCACCAACATCAATCGCTGGGCGAATCCCTTTGAAGAAAAGACCTGTTTCGAGGAAAATTTGACCGTCTGTAATCGAAATCACGTTCGTCGGGATGTAGGCAGAAATATCGCCCCCTTGTGTTTCGATAATCGGAAGCGCCGTCATAGAGCCGCCGCCATGCTCATCAGAGAGCTTACATGCACGCTCCAAAAGTCTTGAGTGGATGTAGAACACGTCACCCGGGTATGCTTCGCGGCCTGGTGGACGGCGAAGAAGCAGTGACATCTGGCGATATGCTACGGCCTGTTTAGACAAGTCATCATAGATCACGAGAGAGTGCATTCCGTTGTCGCGGAAGAATTCACCCGCACATGCCCCTGTATAAGGTGCGAGGAACTGAAGCGGGGCCGGATCAGACGCGGTTGCGGCGACAACGATGGAGTATTCCATTGCTCCCTGCTCTTCAAGTTCTTTTACAAGCTGTGCCACAGTTGAGCGTTTCTGACCGATTGAGACATACACACAATACATATGTTCTTTTTCATTGTCTGACTGGTTTGTGCTTTTTTGGTTGATTATTGCATCAACGGCCACCGCAGTTTTACCTGTTTGGCGGTCACCAATGATCAATTCGCGCTGTCCACGGCCGATTGGTACAAGGGAGTCAATCGCCTTCAGGCCTGTTTGCATTGGCTCGTGCACAGATTGGCGCGGGATAATGCCTGGTGCCTTGACTTCGATACGGCTGGAGCTTGATGCCTTTATCGGGCCCTTGCCGTCGATGGGGTTTCCTAATGCGTCGATGACGCGCCCCAAAAGTTCTTTGCCTGTGGGCACTTCTACGATTTTACCAGTGCGGCGCACGATGTCGCCTTCTTTAATTCCGTCGTCACCGCCAAACACAACAACACCAACATTGTCGGCTTCGAGGTTCAAGGCCATGCCTTTTACGCCGCTTGCGAATTCGACCATCTCACCGGCCTGAACGTTATCAAGGCCGTAAACGCGTGCAACACCGTCACCGATGGAGAGAACTTGCCCAATTTCCGCGACGTCTGCTTGCGCGCCAAAATCAGCGATTTGCTTTTTGAGAATGTCTGAAATTTCTGCTGCTTTAATGTCCATTTTATACGACCTCTTTTAAGTTTTGAGTTGTGTTTTGATTTGCATTTGATTTTAGAGCAACGCCAAGGCGTTCGATTTTGCGGCGCACTGAGTCATCGACCATATATGAACCGATTGTTACGATTATGCCGCCTATGATTTCAGGGGTTACTTTTGATTCGATTGTGACCCCCGCTCCGATGGCGGTTTCGATTTTCTTTTTGATTTCTTTTTCTTGGGCGGCGGAGAGTTTTTCTGCGGTTTCGACGCTGACTTCGACATGGCCTGCGCGTTTTGCGACGATTTTACTGAATGATTCTATCATTCCCTCTAGCGCGCTTAAACGACGGTTTTCGACGAGAACACCTAAGAAATTATGCGTTAATTTTTGAAGTTTTGCTTTGTCGCAAATGTCTTTTATAACGCTCATTTGTTGTGTTGCGCTGATTGATTGCGATGTCATAACTGCACGCAAGTCATTAGAATCACTCATCATTTTCTTGAGGGCAGCAAAATCTTTTTCAATTTTGACGACGACCTTTGCGTCTTCTGCCAAATCAACAAGCGCCCCCGCATAGCGTGAAAGAACGACTGATGAAACTGGTACGGATGAACTCACGTATAAAACCCCTGTTTAATATAATCTTCGCGGCAGAATTAGCACACTGGTTGTGCGCTGACAAGTGTTTACGGCATGGTTTTTCAATTTACTGAATTCCTAATACGCCGAGCATTCCAGGCGGCGCTATATTCCAGTTCATAAATGCGTATTGCTCGGGATATAAAACCATCGCTATGGCACGGAATATCATGATATGTGCAACATATATTTCTAGCGTTCTGCGCCCCATGAACTGGAATATCGAAATGAATGATCCAGCCATAAAGGTTCTGGCCTTTGGGAATTCTGCGGGCTTGAAATTCCAGAGCAGCAGCCCGATGACGCCAAAGCCGATTAACATGAAGAGGGCTTGAGATCTTGAAATGACCGGCATCGCAATGCCCAGCGTCAAAAAGAATGTTACGAATGATGCGACGGCAAACATGATGAGGTATTTACGCTCTATCCTTTCCGAGAGCTTTTCTTTGTTTCTGGCCATGAAGCCAAACAACACCATAAGCATGGCCATGGCGCCATATTCAAATAAAACATGTGTCGGGAAATAGAGGAAGACAATGATAAAGAACATACCACGCATGGCTTCGGGGGAGTGAAATGTTCTGAGGATAACGGTTTTGCGAAAATAGCGCAGGATAAGAATCGAGAAGAGGATGTTGAGCGGTAATATATACTGCCCCGCGATGATCGCCGATACCAGAACAAACCCTGCCCCGATCCAGAGCGATTTGCTGAGCTGTGCGGAGTTCGCATAACCAATGAGGAAAAACCATATGGGCAGGCACATGCGCCCAAGAACACGCAGCCACATTTCATCGGGGTAAAAATGGTGCCCAACGTGATCGCAGATCATAAGGATTAGCGCCAAAGATTTTAAAAGGTCATAGGATGTTAGTTCTTTGGGAAGTATTTTTGTCATAGATACTGTCTTTAAAGCTTTAATCTTCTTAACAAAACCTAGTATACTTCGCAAAATTTGCTTTGGATATGAAATAAATGAAATCACTGACACAAACGCTTTTGCTGTTCACTATTATTATTGAGGGCTATGTTGTTTTATCCTCGGAGCTTTTGGCGATTAGGCAGACCATTCCTTATGTGGGCAGCGGGACGGATACGGTTTCTATTATTATTGCCGCGGTTTTGATGCCGCTTGCGTTTGGGTATCAACGCGGTGGGCGGTTTAGGCCCCATAAAGTCTTTGGCCGGTTTGTGACGATACGGCGCAAACTTATCATCAATATTTTGATTTCTGCGACGATCCTTTTCTTTGGGCTTTCTTATGTATTTATAGAAAAGTTTTTTGAGCTTTTGCCTTCTGTTGGCCTTACAGACAGGATTGCGCAGATTGCTGTTTACTGTTTGGTTTTTCTGGTTGTTCCAGTTTATCTTCTGGGGCAAACCGTGCCATTGATAAGCAACTACTTTTCCAAAGAGAAGCTTTCGAACGTGACGGGAAGAATTTTGTTCTTCTCTACTGTTGGCTCCTTTATGGGTGCGGTTTTCTCTACGTTAGTTTTGATGGCGATGCTGGGCGTGCACCATACGGCCAGTTTGAATTTTGTTCTGCTGGCGATTTTAGTTGTGATGCTTGAGAAGCAGAGGCTTTCAAAAAGTGTGCTTTATGTCAGTGTTCTTGCGCTGGCGGCCATGTTTATAAACTCTGACGGCATGATGGGTTTGTATAGTATTAGAAATAATAATCAGTATAGCACGATCATCGCTGGAGAAACGGCTTCGGGGGCTCGTCTTATGATTTTGAATGGTAATAATTCGTCGTCCTATAATGATGAAGGTCGCAAACATAGTTATATTGAATTTGCAGAAAAGCTGGCCCTGACTCCTATTCTTAATTCGAGCGAAAAGCACGAAATTTTAATTATCGGGGCCGGTGCATTTACATTTGGGCATAATGACAGAAATATGAATAACAGCTATATTTATGTGGATATCAATAAAGACCTTAAGGATATTGCGGAGCGTTATGTGCTTTATGCGCCTATCGGGGAAAACAAGACTTTTGTGCCTAAACCTGCGCGTGGGTTTCTAAATGAGTCAAAACAAAAGTTCGATGTGATTTATCTTGATGCGTATTTAGGGGGGGCGAGTGTTCCAGAACATCTTGTAACGCGTGAGTTTTTTGAGCAAGTTCGGGCGCATCTTAAGGATGGCGGTTTGATGCTCGCAAATTTCATCGCATCCCCTAATTTTAATGATGCGTTTTCGCGCACTTTGGATAACACCTTGCGTGATGTTTTTCCGCATGTTTCGCGCCAGGCTATTGGTGAGTATTATAATCTTTGGTCGGACAGCAAAACCGCATTTTCTAATATTGCTTATATATACAAGCATGAGGATGATTACGATAAAGGGCATATTTATACTGATAATAAAAATACGGTTTTCTATGACAAGCCAAAACGTATTGCGCCCTAGGCTTCTTGAAAAAACTCTACGAGGTTGGGATCAAAAAGCTTTAGATCAAACAGGCCAAAACCATCATATCCAAGCCACAGAGAAATGAACTTAAACATAATCAAGTGAATAACATAGATTTCTAATGTGCGCCTACCGCATAAGCGGATAAAAGCATTCACAATGCCCGGCAAACGCGCCGTCAATTCAACATATTCACGACGATCAAAATAGAGAAGAACAAGGCGAACAATTAATGTCCCCAAGGCCATGACTGCAAACTGTTCAGATGTAAAGCCAAAGCTGATTTGCTGATAGATAATAAACACAAAAAAGGAAAACAGCATAAAACCGACCACAAAATGGTCACTTCCTTTTTGCTTGATGATCTCGCTCTTGTGGCGAACATAATATCCGTATATGGCTGTGATCAGCCCCATTGTTCCATATTCGGTTAGTAAATCTGTGGGAAAAGCCAAGATAAAAAGGGTTAATCCCATAAAGACCAGTGCAAAGGTGTTCCGTGAACAAAACTGCGCAAAATAATCAATCACAAGCCGAATAAAAATTATAGAAAACAGTGCATTTAATGGAAAGACTGGCATGCCCGTTATGAGATTTGCGCAGAGCAAAATCAGCGCGCCCCCAAGCAGTTTTGACGATATATCGCGTCCACGTGCGTATCCTACCAAGAAAAACCAAACCGGAAAGCCAATGCGCCCGATCGCACGCATCCAATCACTGTCGACAAAACTGTATGCGCCTAAATGATCAATCACCATAATGATGACTGCAAAAGCTTTTAGTAAATCGTAAGAGGTGAGAGTATTGCTTCGTATTTCTGATTTCATATTAAAACGCTAAATGAATTGTGACTCAAAGGCAAGAATTCTTACTTTGGTTTTTATTCATGTTCATGCCGATACACTGGCAAGCCCCGCCTTCTATCTCTGTTACAATTTCTTGACTAATAAGGAATATTATCCTAAAATGTATTGGAAATTTTGACTTTTATACAAGAAAGGAAAGGCTTAAAAATAGAAAAACTACGAACAAACTATACAACTATGGTTCCTATAAAAAGCTTTGGGGATCTATGTCGATATAAACGCGCACGGTTGAGGGGACTTTGGTTGCGTTCACCCAGCCTGCGACGGTTTTTTGGACATTCACGGATTTATCGGCGCGCACAAGAAGACGGTAGCGATGACGCCCGCGCAGGCGGGCCATTGGTGCGGGGGCTGGGCCTAATGTTTGGATTTCGGCGCCTTGCGGGGCGGTTTGGCCCAGGGTTTTTGCGATGGCGATGACCTGGCCTTCATCGCGGCCTGCGACGATGATACCGACGAGGCGGCTATAGGGCGGCATTTTGGCGATTTCGCGTTCTTGTGCTTCGACACCGAGGAAGACATCGCGGCCTTCCCCTGCCATGGCCTGCATGATGCGGTGGTCTGGCATGTAGCTTTGGAGCATCACGCGTCCCCTCTTCTCGGCGCGCCCTGCTCTGCCTGCAACCTGATGCAGCATTTGGTAGGTGCGTTCGGCGGCGCGCAGTTCTCCGCCTGTCAGGCCGAGATCGGCGTCGACGACGCCAACCAGTGTGAGATTCGGGAAATGGTGCCCTTTGGCGATGATTTGTGTGCCGATGATGATGTCGACTTCGCCGTCTTTGACGGTTTGGAGCATGTCTCTCAGCTCTTCGGGGCTTTCGGCGGTATCGCTGGCGATGATGGTTGTGCGCGCGTCTGGGAAATGGGCTTTGACCTCCTCTAAGATGCGCTCTACGCCGGGGCCGCAGGCGGCGAAGCTGCCCTCGTCGTCGCATTCAGGGCAGTTTTTGGGCACGGGTAAATTATATCCGCAATGGTGGCAATGGAGCTTGTTGGAGCGTTTATGCTCGACCAGCCATGCGGTGCAGCGTGGGCATTCCATGCGGTGACCACAGGTGCGGCAGAGTGTGAGCGGCGCGTAGCCGCGGCGGTTCAGGAACAGCAGGACTTGTTCGCCGCGTTCGATTGTTTTTTGGGTTTCCTCGATCAGCTTTGAGGACAGGAAGCATTGGCGTTCCGGTTTGTCTGCGCGCAGGTCGATGACGCTGACCTCCGGGAGTTGCGCTCCGCCGAAGCGGCTGGGTAGGATCAAGTGTTCATATTTACCATCCCATGTGTTCATCATGGTTTCGAGGGACGGGGTTGCCGAGGCCAAGCAGATTGGGAAGTTGCCGATATGGGCGCGGACGATGGCCATGTCGCGGGCGTGGTATATGACGCCATCTTCTTGTTTGTATGCGGGGTCGTGCTCTTCGTCGACGACGATGAATCCGAGTTCTTGATATGGCAGAAATAGTGCCGAGCGCGCGCCAACAACAACGCGCGTGTCGCCGTTTGCAACGCCGCGCCATGTGTTGCGCCTTTGTGCGGGCGTCAGATGGGAATGCCAGAGCGCGGGCGCGCAGCCAAAGCGTTCTTGGAACCGTCCGAGAAATGCATTTGAAAGTGCTATTTCAGGGAGGAGAATGAGGGCTTGTTTGCCGCGCTCTAGGGCTTTGGCGACGGCTTCGAAATAGACTTCGGTCTTCCCTGCCCCCGTTACACCATCGAGGAGGAAGACGCCGTAACCCTCTTCATTGCACATGGCATCGGCGGCTTCTTGTTGGAGCGCAGAGAGATCGGCGCGGCCACTGTCGTAATTTGGGTTTAGGCATGGCGCGGGGGTGAATCGCCCGACGGCCACTAACATCCCCTTCTCTGCCATGCCTTTGACAACGGCGGTTGAGACGCCTGCCATGTGTGCAATTTCGGAGGCGATCAGGACTTGGCCTTCGCGCATGACGTTTAAAACCTTTTGGCGTTGTGGGGTTATGGCTGCTTTTGCCCCCTCACCCCTGCCCTCTCCCCCAAAGGGAGAGGGAGATAAGTGATTTGCAATGTCTTGCAAAACGCCTTCTAGATTTTCGATGATTTCATTGTTCCAATATCGTACAACGCGGTAGCCCTGCTCTTCTAAATATGCTGTGCGTTTTACGTCATAGGTGTTTTGCTCGGCATGTTGTCCTCCGTCTAATTCTATGACCAGATTCGCTTCGGGGCAGGCAAAATCGCTGATATATTGCCCGATTGGGTGTTGGCGGCGGAATTTTGAGCCTAATTGTTTGCTCCTTATTTTTGACCATAGCAGCTTTTCCACATCTGTCGCGTTTTTGCGGAGTTCTCGAGCTTTAATGCTCATCCCCCTCCTATCCTCCCCCTTCAAAGGGGGAGGGATTTTCGCGGAGTCACTCCTCTCCCCTTTGGGGGGAGGATTAAGGTGGGGGGTGGTCGCCAGTTGATATCCCGTGCTTGGCTTTGGCGGGTGGAGGCCAGCGGGGGCACTGAGGGCCATCTTAAGAACAGAGCCTTTCATGGAGAGCGTGTAGCCCCCGACCCAGTCGATGAATTTGCGGTGTTCGGCCGGCATGGATTCGATATTGTATTTGGAGATTATGGGTTTTATTTTTTTGCGATCAACATCGCCTGTGGCCTGCCCCCAAACCACGCCCGAGATTTCGCGGTTACCAAGCGGGACGCACACGTAATCGCCTGCATGAACATGCAAGCCATCGGGCACGATATAATCATAGGCCTTATCGACAGGATACGGCACGAGCACTGAAACAACAGGCCCTTCAATTGATATAGGTTTTTCGAAAAAATCGTCTTGTGACATGTTGATTGAATCGTCTCACAGCTATAAGGTCTAGGCTATAACCATGACATAAAAGGAAACACGCATGAAGTTCTTTGTTGATACTGCCGATATTAATGAGATTAAAGACCTCGCCGCCACGGGATTGCTCGATGGTGTGACAACGAACCCGTCTTTGATTGCAAAATCAGGGCAGGAGTTTTTACCCCTTATCAAAGAGATTTGTGATGTTGTGTCCGGCCCTGTTTCTGCGGAAGTTGCGGCAACAGATTATGAGACTATGCGTAAAGAAGCTGAAGTGCTGCGGAAGATTGCAGATCATGTTGCGGTTAAGGTTCCCCTGACACCCGATGGTTTGAAGGTGTGTAAAGAGCTTAGCGATGATGGGACGATGGTGAATGTGACGCTTTGTTTCTCTGCGGGGCAGGCTATTTTGGCGGCGAAGGCTGGTGCGGCGTTTATCTCGCCTTTTGTTGGGCGCCTTGATGACATCAGCCAGCAAGGTTTGGACCTGATATCTGATATCGTTCGTATATATGATAACTACCCTGATTACGACACTGAGGTTCTTGTCGCCTCTATTCGCAATCCGATGCATATTATCGAATCTGCCAAAATGGGCGCGCATGTCATGACCAGCCCGCCGAGCGTTATTAAACAGCTTTATCATCACCCGTTAACGGATAAGGGTTTGGCAGCCTTTGTAAAAGACTGGGAAAAAACGGGGCAAAGTATATTATAGTTGTATATGATGACTAATTAAGGTATGATAACGTTATACTTTAATGGAGGTGCATCATGAGAACTATTGTTGATTTGCCAGAGGATGATGTCAAAAATCTTGACCTTATCGCAAAGCATATGGATG
This sequence comes from uncultured Micavibrio sp., assembly GCA_964352375.1. Taxonomy (GTDB): domain Bacteria; phylum Pseudomonadota; class Alphaproteobacteria; order Micavibrionales; family Micavibrionaceae; genus UBA1672. The sequence continues at coordinate 14,284 of CAYGSA010000011.1, read as the reverse complement.
TATCACGTGCGGAATTGGTGCGGCGTTCTGTTGCGGAATATCTTGCAAAAACCGAAGCCACGCCGATTACCAATGATATTTTCGGAAAATTCAAGGATACATTCAAAGCGGACAGCCTTGAAATTGAATCCGAATGGCGCAGTGAGTGGGAAGGACGTGAGGCTTCGACGCATTGGGCGATGCATGAATCTTCTGATAACGCTTATGAACATGGCGCTCCTAAAAATACGAAAGACAGCGATAAATCATGAAGATTGCCGTCTTTGACACGAATATTTTGATTGAATATTCCCGCGGTCGTTCGGAGGCGCAGAATTTGATCACTACAACACCGCATCGCCTCATTAGTTTGGTCACGTGGACAGAATTTCTGGTCGGCATTCCTATGGAGGAGCAGGATGAGGTCAAGTTATTCCTTGATGATAACTTTGAGGTGATTGATATCAGTCGTACGATTGCTGACGAGGCCATTCAGATTCGTAAAAAAACGCGCATTAAGCTGCCCGATGCGCTGATCTATGCTACGGCGCGCACGGAAGGTCTCTCGCTGACGACGCTGAATACCATAGATTTTAAAACGGATTGGGATGATATTATCGTACCGTATTCCCTTTAATTCTCGCTTTGTGCTATAGTGTTTATATGACTGACGTACTTGAAAAAACCGCTATGCATAAAGATGATATCCTGAATTATATTAAGGAAAACCCTGAAATTCTGGAAGAGCTTCTTCCTGATCGCCCGCGGCCACGTAAAGGTGAGCCAGCGGATTTCCAATCCTACATGATTGAACGGTTGAAAGCCGATAAAGAGGAAGTGATTAATTCAACGCGCGAGATTGTTGAGAATGCGCGCTCTAATATGAATAACCAGCAACGTATTCATGCTGCAGTGCTGAGTTTGCTGGAGGCGCAGTCATTCGATGAATTTATTCAATGTATTACAACGGATCTGGCGAATCAGCTGGATGTTGATATTTCGGTTCTGGTTGTTGAATCAGAAGAGAGAAATATCCCTGACGTTCGCCAGAATGGTATTCGTATTCTTCCGCCAGGCACGGTTGATAGCTGGATGGGCGATAAGAACGTTATGCTGCAAGATAATATCAGCGGGATTGAAGCAATTTACGGCGGCGGCGCGGCGCTTGTGGCGTCACAGATTTTGCTGCGCGTTGATATATCACAGGGCACACCGCCTGCTATTCTCGCCTTTGGCAGCCGGGATGCCGCGATGTTTCAAGATGGGCAGGCAACCGATCAGATATTGTTCTTGGCTCGCGTGATTGAACGCACGTTTCGTGCTTGGCTGATGCAGTAAGATGATCAGAGCGCATATATTTGCATTATGTGAAGGTGATTTACAAAATGCTTTGCGCAAGTGGGATGATTATCTGGTTCATGAAAAGCAGGTTTCCAAGCACACTTTGCGAGCGTACAGTGCGGATGTAGGGCATTTCATAGATTTTCTTTTTAACCATTTTGGTAAAAACCCGGGCCTCAATGATCTTTCGGAGGTTTCCATTCGTGATTTTCGGGCGTGGATGTCGCGTCAGGCCATGGATGGAACGTCGAATGCCAGCCGCGCGCGGAGCTTGTCGGGGATAAAAAATTTTTTGACGTGGCTGGATAAACAAGGCATTTTGCACAATGCCGCTATTAACGCCGTGCGAAGCCCGAAATTGCCTCATAAATTGCCACGGCCGATGCACGAGGCGCAGGCCTTTGATGTGATTGATCATGCGGGGCTGAATGAGAAGCAAGACTGGATCGGGATGCGGAATACGGCGCTGTTTATGTTGCTCTATGGATGCGGCCTTCGTATTGATGAGGCGCTGTCACTGCGGATTTCTGAAATGCCGCGTGATGGGTTTTTGCGGGTTGTCGGTAAGGGGAGTAAGGAGCGTCAAGTGCCTGTAATGGCGCTTGTTGAGCGCACGTTGAAGGAGTATTTGAGTGAGTGCCCCTTCCCCTATGATCAGAGCCGTGCGGTGTTTTTGGGTGCCCGCGGTCAGCGCCTGAATCAGGGCGTTGCGCAAAAAGCGATGCGGGATGTGCGGCGCTCTTTGGGGTTGCCGGAAACCGTTACGCCGCATGCTTTCCGTCATAGCTTTGCAACGCATCTTTTGCAAAATGGCGCCAATTTGCGCGAGATTCAGGAATTACTGGGCCATAGCTCGCTCAGCACGACGCAGCGTTATACCGAAGTGAACGCTGAGGAGATGTTCAAGACTTATAAGGCTACGCATCCACGGGCTTAGATATGGATGGGGCGTTTATGCACGGCGAGCGCGGCTTCTTTGACCACTTCCGTTAATGTCGGGTGCGCATGAGAGGCGCGTGCGATATCTTCGGCGGTGCCTTCGAATTCCATGACATTCACGATTTCCTGAATAAGATCACCTGCGCTTGGGCCAATGATGTGCGCGCCTAAGATTCGATCTGTTTCTTTGTCAGCCAATATTTTTACGAAGCCGTCTGTGGTGTTCATTGCGCGCGCCCGGCCATTGGCCATGAAGGGAAATTTTCCTGCATTATACTTAAGGCCTGCTTCTTTGAGTTGCTCTTCTGTTTTTCCAACATTGGCGACTTCGGGCCATGTGTAGACTACGCCGGGAATAAGATCATAATCGATGTGCCCGCTTTGACCTGCAAGCATTTCGGCAAGGATAACGCCCTCGTCTTCTGCTTTGTGCGCGAGCATTGGGCCTTTGATTACATCACCAATGGCGTAGATTCCTTCGACGGAGGTTTCAAAAAACTCATCTGTTTCGATGCGCCCGCGGTCATCCAGTTTAATTCCTGCTTTTTCAAGGCCGAGGCCTTCCGCATAAGGCTTGCGGCCGATGGCCATGAGCACGACATCAGCTTTCAGTGTTTCCGCTTTACCGCCCGCGGCAGGTTCAACGGTAAGTTCTACGCCTTTAGCTGAGGTTTTTGCACCCGTAACTTTGCTGGAGAGTTTAAATTCCAAACCTTGTTTTCCGAAAATCTTCCTGGCTTCCTTGCGGACTTCGCCGTCCATGCCCGGAAGGATGTTATCCATGTATTCGACCACGGTGACTTTTGCGCCGAGGCGGCGCCAGACTGTTCCCATCTCTAAGCCAATGACACCACCGCCAATGACGATCATGCTTTTGGGGACTTCGGAGAGGGTGAGCGCGCCCGTGGAGGACACGATTTTCTTTTCATCAATATCGATGCCTGGCAGGGAAATCACGTCCGAGCCTGTTGCGATGATGATGTTTTCGGCCTCAAATGTGTCTTTGCCAACTTTGACTTTGCCAGCCTCCAGGATTTCGCCTTTGCCCTTTATGTGCGTGATTTTATTTTTTTTGAACAGGAATTCGATACCTTTTGTGTTGTCGGTAACGACGTCATCTTTGTGTTTCATCATGCGTTTTAGGTCGAGCTTTGGTGATACCTTGATGCCGATATCAGCCATATGATGCTGCGCTTCTTCGAATTGCTCTGAGGCGTGAAGAAGTGCTTTTGACGGGATACACCCAATATTCAAACATGTTCCGCCAAGCGTTTTTTCTTTCTCAACGCATGCTGTTTTAAGCCCGAGTTGTGCGCAGCGAATTGCGGCAACATAACCACCCGGACCAGCACCAATAACAATGACATCGAATTTGCCTGACATATTAAAAACCTTTTTTTTGAGGCGAAGAATTTCACGTCTTCCTTGATAATCTCTGTAAGACTTCTAGGCAAGGGCAAAAAGGAAAAGATTTCTTCATAGTTTTAGGATTTAATGGCATTATGAGTGATCATTACACATATATGAAAATGGCTCTTGAAACGCGTGATCAGAGCGTGCATGAAACGCATAAAGTTGCCGCTGTTGTTGTGGGCAAAGGGTTTGAGGTTGCGCGGCCTAATTTCTACCCCGCGCCACTTGAGCGTACGGTTGGGCATTATCAGAAATTAGGGAATGCCAGCACGACTGTGCATGCGGAGATCGCAGCGATTTTGGATGCTTCTGCCGCGACGGATGGCGCGAGACTTTACATCACGCAGCGCCCCTGCCCTAATTGTGCCAAAGCGATTATCGAGGCGGGCATTGCGGAGATTTACATTAGCGTGGAAACGCGAAATACCGCGCTTGGGCAGAAGATCAATCCGTTCTTTGAAACCGCGTCCTTGCCGTTTCTGACCCATGCAGGTGTGCAGGTATTTGAAGTTGGTGAGGAGGTTCTTGCGCTGAATGAGCCGCGCTCTTGCCATTTTAGTGGTTTAGAGTTTGAGCCGCTGACAGGTTCTTTTGAGGACATGATTGAAGATTTGGATACCCCTTTTGCGGCATGTGTTGCACGAGATGATAAGGGAGGCGAATATTTCCTGAGTGCGCAAGCGAAAACGCCGCGCTGTTTACCCCATGAGAAGGCGGGCGCGATTGCCGCAACGCAGAGTAAATATGAGACGGCGCTCCAGCCCTTGAACAGGTTGCTTATGGCGTGCGCGCGGTATGGTTTACGGATGGATGAGCGCTCGGTTTATTCCAGTCAAACCCCGACAGCGCGCGAGTTTGTGAATTTGATCGGCGCGGGATATTTAGCGCTGCGGATTGGGGATGAGAGCCTGTGTCGTGATAAGTGGGGTTTGAAGGCGCTGGCGCAGTTGCGGGAACATGGGATTGTTGATTTACAATCTGTATGATTTATCTTAGTTTATGCCGCAAAAGAACTAGGCTCACTACCCATAAATAGAATTCCCTGTATTCGTAATTTATGATTCACTTGTAATGAAGGAGAATTCATTATGAGGGATTTATACTGGTTATCATAACCTTAATTAAACACGATTAAACCTTATTTTTTGGTGTCTCGCTCTAAGCCCCGCGTGGATGATCTGCGGGTAATCAGCCGTATTATTCACGTGCTTAAGAGAGGCTTGCAGTGGCGTCACGCACCGCGTGAGTGTGGTTCGCCCAAGACATTGTATAATCGTTTTGTACTGTGGAGCCGCATGGGTATATTTCATGATATATTTGCAGCTCTAGCGGCTGGGGGAGGTAGTCCTGAGCCCAAGCTGTATTCTGATGTGTCTCAAAAATGATTCTAAATCACATACCATCGTAAATTATTTCTATGATCTACCGCAATATTCACTTTTATACTGAATAACTTTTCTCTTTTCCTAAAAATGAGTTTTTTTTCGATTAATTCTATTTATTCGATTAATTCTATTTAATAATTCTTACCATTGAGAGATTATTTCAAGTTCCCTGTGGTCTGTGTTTCAACACGCCGTGCCTGCGTAACATATATTAAAAAACCCTAATATCTATAAGAGGCATAAAAATGAAAAAAATTCTGCTAACGTCTGCGTGTACTTTTGCAATTATAGGCTTGTCTGGGGCAGCTGCTCATGCGGGTCAAGGTAATGATGAAATGGCACAAATGAGGGAGCAAATCAAAGTACTAATGCAAGAAGTTGCTCGCTTAAAAGGAGATGCCAATCAAAACGAGGTTCTTGCCCAGGAAGTACAAACTCTGAAATCACAGCAAAAGCAAAGCGAATTAGAAAAACAGGCTCTTGCAGATCAAATAGATGAAATCCAAGCACAGAGCTCTGCGGCAATTCGCCCTGCAGCCGGCGTATCAAGTGGTGGAGGGTTCTCTCTTAATCCAGGGCCGACCTTTACGTCGGCTGATGGACGCACAGAATTTGCCATTGGCGGTAAAGTCCATGTCGAATCATCTTTCTTTGACGATGACGCTACGGACAATCCGGATGGTACAGAAATCAGAAGAGCGCAGATCGTTGTCAAAGGTAAAATCGAAGAAGATTGGTTTTTTGCCTTTGAAAATGAATTCGCTGGTAATGACTCGACAGTCACAGATGCATTTCTAGGGTATAGCGGTTTAAAAAATACAGAAGTTAAAATTGGGAGCTTCAAAGAGCCGTTTAGCTCCGACTTCCTAACCAGCGACGAATCAAACGTCTTCATTGAATTCGCCCCATTAAATGCCTTCACCCCGGAGCGCAGTATCGGTATTGGTGCAAGCACGCATGGTGAGCATTGGAGCGCCTCTGCCGGTGGTTTTGGGTGAAGGAACAGGAACATCATCTGGAGTGGATGAGGGCAAGGCGATCACAGGCCGCCTCACATATGCACCAGTTAACGAAGCTGGAAAAGTTCTTCATATTGGTGCGTCCGGTTCTTATCGTATCACAGATGCAAATGATAGTGTGACGCTAAGCGCCAAACCTGGCGGAGCCAATCGCGCAGCTGCAGCGGCCGTGACGACGGGAGCCATCGCTGATGTAGACGATACAATAACCTTTGGCCTTGATGCATCTGCTATATTCGGCCCATTAATGGTTCAAGGGCGCTACGTCACTTCTGGCCTAGATACTGAAACAAATGACTACGATTTTGATGGCCATTATATTCAGGCGTCATATGCTCTGACGGGTGAATCCATGACATATAATGCTGCAAATGGGTCTTTACGCCGCATTAAGCCAAATGAAAACTTTGAGCTAGGTAAAGGCATTGGCGCATGGGAGATCGGTGCACGCTATGATTCGATTGATCTGTCAGATGGTAACATAACAGGCGGTAAAATGGACAATTATGTCTTGGGCTTGAATTGGTATCCGAATGATCGGATCAGATTTATGCTTAACTACACGATGGTCGATACAGATGATGAGGCTTCAACGCCCAATGATGATCCGAATATTGTTGCCTTACGCGCACAGTACGATTTTTAGTAAGTAATAGAAGAGATATCTCGAAAGCTTATCGAGGTATCTCTATTTGATTTTATACATTTTAGACCTGAGAATAAGGAAGAGAATTATGACCAAATTATTGGTGATGTTTAACAATATGAAAACCAAGCCAAAAGTTTTGACAGGTGTTTGCATACCGCTTTTTTTTCTGCTTATTCTAGGTGCTTCCAGCTTCTTTGGCGTAAATAAAATTAATCACACAGCGAAGTGGGTTTATCATACGTACAACGTTTTAGGTAAGGCGGATAGTATCGTTGCCTCTGCAGTGGATATGGAAACGGGTATGCGTGGCTATCTTCTTGCAGGACAGGAGCAATTCCTTGATCCCTATAAGGGTGGAGAAAAGGCTGTATATGAACAAATCGAATCTCTGCAAGAGACTGTGAGTGATAATCCAGGACAAGTTAAGCGTTTAGAAGAAGTCGCCACAACTTTGAAAGAATGGCAAGCCAATGTAACCGAGCCAACGATTCAACTGCGCCGCGATATTGGTGATGCAAAAACAATGGATGATATGGCTGACCTTGTCGGGGAAGCACGCGGAAAACAATATTTTGATAAATTCCGCGGCCAAATTGCCTTATTCAAAGAACGTGAAGAAAAGCTTCTCGTTCAACGGAATAACAAATTTAACAAAGCAATGGCAAGCGGAACGGCAAACACGCGTTTAATTAAAGACACAGTAAAATGGGTTAATCACACTTACAAAGTGCTGATCAAGGCTGATGCCGTTTTAGCTTCCGCCGTTGACATGGAAACAGGTATGCGCGGCTATCTCTTGGCTGGTAAAGAAGAATTCCTTGAGCCTTACAATGGCGGAAAATCAAGATTCGAGAAACAGACAGAAGATTTAAAGAAAACTGTGAGTGACAATCCCGCACAAGTAAAACTCATGACTGAGATTCAACAAACGATTTCAGAATGGCAAATCAATGTAACCGAGCCAACGATTCAACTGCGCCGCGATATTGGCGATGCTTCAACTATGAATGATATGGCTAAATTGGTTGGAGAAGCACGGGGCAAAAAATATTTTGATAAGTTCCGCGGCCTAATGTCTGATTTTAAAGGCGAAGAAGAAGGCTTGATTGATGTGCGCATTAATGAGAAAGATGCCACAACAAATATGACATATACAGTTATCTTGGCTTGTACGATTTTATCTTTTGTTGTGGGACTAATTCTCGCGTTCTTTATCGGAAACAGCATAGCCAAGCCGATTATTCGTACGACTGAAGATATGAGTAAACTGGCCGATGGCGATACATCAATAGACGTCAAGGGCTTAGATAGAAATGATGAAGTTGGGGATATGGCTAAAGCTCTTGAGGTGTTTAAAGAAAACCGCATAAAAGCCGATGAACTGCAAAAAGAACAAGATCAAGGACAAAAGCTTAAGGCAGAGCGAGCCAAAAGTCTTGATGTGTTAACAACGCAGTTCGAAATAGACATATCTGAACTTGTAAACACACTTTCTGCTGCATCAGAAGAACTCAGCGCAACAGCTCAATCCATGTCTAGTATTGAGGAAGAAACAACATCGCAATCAGGGTCCATGATGTCTGTTTCACAATCTACTGTACAAAACATTCAGACGATGGCGAGTGCAGCCGAAGAACTTACAGCCTCTATTCGTGAATTGAGTGAGCAAGCATCTAAGACGAGTAATGCTTCCAGTGAGGCCACAAAAGATGTCAGCAATGCTTCAAAGCAAGTTGAAACTCTTCTTGCCTCTTCTGAGAAAATTGGAGAGGTGGTTTCCATGATTGGTGATATAGCCGAACAAACTAACCTTCTAGCGCTCAACGCAACAATTGAATCTGCTCGTGCCGGTGAGGCAGGAAAAGGCTTTGCTGTTGTAGCACAAGAGGTCAAGTCATTAGCTTCTGAAACATCAAAAGCAACAGAACAAATTACTGTAGAAGTGCAATCTGTTCAAAGCGAAATTAGGGCTGCTGTTGATGCCATAAAGCGTATTGACTCTAAGATAAAAGATGTTGATGGTGCAGCAGCGTCCATAGCTTCGGCCGTTGAAGAGCAAAGCGCGACAACGTCTGAAATCTCTCGAAATACTCAGGAATCTGCGGCTAATATGAATGAGCTTGACGGAAATGTTAGCAATGTCAATGAAGCAGCGAGAAGCACAGGAAGCGCAGCAAATGATGTTTTGAGTGCTTCTAGTGAGCTGAGCGAGCGTATGAGTTCTCTCAAGGGAACAGTTGATGCGTTTATTAGAAGTGTCAAGCAAGCTTAAATGTAAAAAGATTCTAAGCACTGCGCCGTATGAAAAAATTTGATATGAATAACGTTTATAACTTAAGGGCTGCCAAGGTCGATGTCTTTGTTATTCTCAAGCGTGGCGGCAAGGTTTACAGCAGAATTATTTCCGATGCTAAGACGAGCACATTCTTGCCAATCATAAGGCAGAAAGTCGTTCCAGGCAGTATCGTCTAAACTGAATTCTGGCGCGGATATAACGCGTTGGATGTTTCAGAGTTCGAACATTATCGCATTAATCATAGCCAGTTATTTGCGCACAAGCATAATCATACCAACTGCTTCGAGAACTTCTGGAACCAGGCGAAGAGGCACTTAAGAAAATATAATGGTATTCCTGAAAAACACTACTGCCTCTTCTTGAAAGAGTGTGAATGGAGATTCAATTATGGGACACCAAAACAAAAAAATGACACAGATCAAAAAATGTACTAGAATGAATAACTTAGCATGAATATCTATGCAAACTCTTAATATATATTTTTCCTTTTAAACATCCAACAACAAACGCTGCGGGTCTTCCAGGGCTTGTTTGATGCGCACGAGAGAGCTTACGGCTTCGCGGCCATCGACGATGCGGTGGTCGTAGCTTTGGGCGAGATACATCATGGGGCGGGCTTCGATTGAGCCGTCTTTCATCACCATTGGGCGTTTTTGAATGGTGTGCATGCCCAATATTCCGGACTGTGGTGTGTTGAGAATGGGCGTTGACATCAGCGAGCCGAACACGCCGCCATTGGTGATGGTGTATGTGCCGCCGCTCATTTCGTCCATACCGAGTTTTCCGTCTTTTGCGCGGGTTCCGAAGTCGACGATTGTTTTTTCGATGTCGGCCATGCTCATTTGATCGACGTCTTTCAGGACAGGGACAACGAGGCCTTGCGGCGTGGAGACTGCTACGCCGATATTATAGTAGTTTTTATAAACAATATGATCGCCGTCAATTTCTGCGTTGATTGCAGGGAATTCCTTGAGCGCCTGAACAGTTGCCTTGATAAAGATCGACATGAAACCGAGCTTTATGCCATGCTTTTTCTCAAATACGTCTTTGTATTGTGTTCGCAGATCCATGACTGGGCCCATGTCAACTTCATTGAATGTTGTCAGCATCGCGGCGGTGTTTTGCGCTTCTTTGAGGCGGCGGGCGATGACTTGGCGGAGCTTTGACATTTTCACACGTTCTTCGCGTGGGCCGAGATCGCGGGGTGCGGCGGCTGCGGCGGGTGCAGGGGCGCTTTTTGCTGCACCTGATTTTAGGACATTCTGAACGTCTTCTTTTGTGATGCGCCCGTCTTTGCCTGAGGCCGGAACTTGGGATGCATCAAGATTATTATCAGCCAAAAGTTTACGAACGGCAGGAGATGTTTTTGCTTCTGCGCTTGGTGCGGCGGCAGATTTCTTTTCTTCTTTTGCGGCCGGGGCAGCTTTGGGTTGTTCCTTTTTTGCGGGGGCCGAGTCGTTTGCAACGGCTCCAGCTTCGAGTTCGCCCAGAATTGCGCCGACTTCTACGTTATCGCCTTCGCCGACGACGATCTTTACGATGACACCGTCTGTTGGTGCATTGACTTCAAGTGTGACCTTGTCTGTCTCTAGCTCTACGATGGGTTCATCAGCCTTGACCGATTCTCCTTCTTTTTTAAGCCACTGAGACACAGTCGCTTCGGACACAGATTCACCCAGAGTTGGAACAACGATTTGAGTCATAATGAAAAATTCTTTCTTTAGAAATAAACTTATGTCAGTTTTACGCGTATGATTTGCAAAGTGCAAGAGGGGGATGCGCTAAAAGTGTGTCCATCCCAGCGCATTTTGATCGATTTGTTTATCTGCAACATTTTTAAGGGTTAATCCTGAAACGCGAGCAGTGAAGCGGCCTATTTTTTGAGGTGATAATCCAGCGGCTTTGAGATCGTTTATCAACGCGGTGGCGTTACATTCTGCTACAGACAGGGCGAGTTCGTAGTCATCGCCGCCTTTAAGCGCGGTTTCATATGAAATATCACTGTTTTTGATGGCGTTTTGAACGTTTTGCGAGAATTTTATTTTGTTTAAATCAACCTCTAAACCCAGCTTAGAGGCTTGTGCCATGTGCATTGCGTCGGCCAGCAAGCCATCTGATATGTCGGCGGCGGCGTTGACGTGGTTATGCAAGATGCCTTCTAGGCCTGTTCTTGGTGATGGCAGGAATCTGGTATCTTTGTTTTTGAGTGCTAAAGCCGCGTCGCCGCATACACCTGTAATGATAAGTGCATCGCCCTCTTTTGCGTTTTGGCGCCTGATGGCTTTTCCCTTCGGTACAATTCCCAGCGCGGTAATTGAGATGGACAATGCGCCTTTGATGCTGGTGGTATCGCCGCCGGAGCAGTAAATTTTGTATTTTTCGTTTTCTTGCTTGAGCGCATTTGTGAAGCCTTCCAGCCATTCCAAAGCTGGCTTTTGTGGGAATGCGATATTTAGTTGATAGCATAATGGGTTTGCCCCAGATGATGCGAGATCAGAGAGATTGACACGCAAGGCTTTGCGGGCAATGTTTGCAGGCGATGCTTCTGGGAAGAAATGGATGCCTTCATTTAAAGTATCACTGGTGATTACAAGCTCTTGGCCTACGGGAACACCTAAAACCGCGCAATCATCTTTCAGTCCATCACGAGAAAGCGGCGCAAAATATTTTTCTATGATTTCGAATTCATTCATATCGACTGCTTGAGGTCATTTGTTAGATAATCCTTTGCCTTTGCGCATGCCTGCTCCAGTGTTTCTTCATATGCAAGGAAGGCGGCAATCGCAGAGGAAAGCCTGCATCCAGTGCCGTGGGTGCTTGCGTTTTCGACGCGGGGGGCTTCGAATATTTTTGTGCCGCTTTCCTGCGCGAGCACATCTTTCATGATGTTGCCTTTTAAGTGGCCGCCTTTCAGAAAAGCTGATTTTGCACCGAGTTTTAATAAATCCTGAGCGCCCTGCTCTATATCCAGCACGGCTTTGCGCATAAGTTTTTCGGCTTCGGGGATGTTTGGTGTGATAATCGTTGCCATTGGGATGAGACGCGTTTTGATAACCTCAATGGCGTCTTTGTCAATGAGGGCATCGCCGCTCGTGGACACCATAACGGGGTCGAGGACGATGTTTACGGCGTTATAATGCTCCAGACTGTCGGCGACGGCTTCTGCAATTTCGGCATTCGCGAGCATGCCTATTTTGACAGCGGCAACATCGGCATCATCGAAAATTGCGGCTATTTGGTCTTTTACGAAGGCAGCAGGCACGGCGACAACGCCCCGAACCTCGGTTTCGTTTTGCGCCGTCAGTGCGGTGATTGCGGCCATACCGTACACGCCAATTGATTGAAAGGTTTTTATATCAACTTGAATCCCTGCTCCGCCAGAGGGATCGGAACCAGCGATGGACAGAACTTTGGGCTTTCTCATTTTCTTACCTGCTGTAAAAAATTGTAGGCGGCGAGCTCAACATTATCAGCCTCAGAGATAGCGCGCATCATGGCAACGCCGTTTGCGCCTGCATTTATGACTGCATGTGCTTTTTCGGACGTAATGCCGCCTATGCCAACGACAGGAACGGGGGCGTGCTTAATTAGAGTTGTGAAGCCATTAATGCCTAAAACGGGCTTATCGGGCTTTGTTTTTGTAGGAAAAACGGGGCCAGTTCCGACGTAATCGACGATAGATGAGTCTATTGCTGCGTATTGTTCGCAGGTGAAGGCGGTTACACCCAGAATTTTATCGGGACCGATCATTTCGCGCGCCGTTCTGACATCGCGGTCGCCCTGCCCGACATGCACGCCATCGGCGCCGATTTTGGCAGCGAGTTCGATGTGGTCATTGATAATGAGCGGAATGTTTGTGCCTTTTAAAACGCGCATAATGCCGCGCGCTTGTTCTTCGATTAAATCAAGTGGGTCTGTTTTATTCCTGAGCTGAATCATTGTAACGCCGCCACGCGCAGCGTCCGCCGCGACCTTACTCACGTCACGTAATTTGCAGACAGATGGATCCAAAACGAAATAAACACATAAATCAAATTTCATAGCGTTAACAGTTACCCGCTGCATACAATTTTCGCAAAATAAAAATAAAATTTTATCTTGTTAACCTTTCTTTTAGGGTTAGGGGTGTAAAAAGGCCTATCACTGGTTCACGCGTATTCCCGAACCGCTTTTCAAAATATACAGAAAGTTAGTTCCATGAATATGGCCTTATACAAACGCGACTTTTCAAGCATCGGCATTAACGCACCGTTTGACCAAATGCGCGCAAATGCAATGATAAACGCGCAACACGACACGCGCGGCCTGAGTGTTTTGCTTTTCAACATTAGCGCTTTCCTGACGCAGGGACGCCGCAAAGATACATTGAATATCCTGAAGCTGTGGGCGGTTGAGCCGATCAAGCGCAATAAAGCTAAGTTTAAGCAACATCCTGAAGCAGGATTACGCGCTCTTACAAACAGAGTTCAGATTTTAGAAGACAGCTTGTCGGGACAGCCTGGCATTGCTTACTGGTTTACCAAAGATGCAGCAGCAGGCATGAATGCGGTGGTTGAACAAGAGATTTATGCGCTCTGCCCTGAGCTTGGGGGGGCTGAGAAACAGCGCGCATAGGATATAAGAAAATTATAAAAAACGAACAATGTGGTGCATTGCTTCGTAAGGGGAATTTGAGAAAGGCGCTTGTGGGGAGCGCCTTTTTTTCATAGTGAATGTGCAAACATCTTGACAGCCCAATATGTAATGTGTTTTTTGTTTACCATGACTATTTTAATTGCACAAAGCCGACGACGTATACTCCGCTAGGACATTCTGCTTCCTCAGCGCACTTTTTGTGCTCTTTTAAAAATACAGACTTTCCTTAAAAACCAATTGCTTGTACACCGTTTTTGCGGCACTTTAACTGTTGATTATTACGAAATAAAAATAAAATGACTGAAATACAAATTGATAAAATAAGCTCTGTGACGAAAAACCTTGAGCTTTCTCACACGGAGACCATTCTAGACGACCCTGAGCAGGAGCTTTCTTGTGAAATGGGAACAGTTTTGGCTGCTGAGATTTTGGAAGATAAAAGCATTTATAACGAAATGGAGTTGCCGTCGGGGCGGATGAGTAAGCTTAAAAAAGGCGATATAGTTGCTGTGGCTTTGGGGAAACGACGGGCGCTTAAGGGGTTTGTTGGCGATTTACCGAAAACGCTTTGGCCGAATGATGTAATCCATTTACTCAATTTTGGCGGCGTCGCGGGGGAATGTACCTC